>JABZYV010000062.1:0-3841 GCA_015264955.1 Streptococcus sp.
TCGGTATTTTATGCAACAAGACATTAAGAATCCTGATAATTTCAGCTGCTACGTTGCAGATCCGGTAGGATACGAAGAAGCTCGTAAAGAAATTGAACGTACAGGGATGGGTCTCTTAAACGAGGATGAGTGGGAGTATTGCTGTGGTAGTGGCACTCGTCGTCTGTTTAAATGGGGGAACCAATTACATCGTTCTCTGATTCAAGATGAAGCGAATTCTCCTTTATGGAAGGAAAATATGTTTGGGTTGGAAATCGCAAATGCGGAATTTGGCCCAGAATTAATCGAGGGTAGACCTTATACAAAAGGGGCGTGGCTTGAAGAAAACTTCAAAGCGCCGGTATTAAATTTATTACCATTATCGTCTTATTATTCGGTGAATTTACCGTTATTAGTGGATCCTAACGGGCATCTTGCTGCAGGTTATTACTGCGCTAGACGTGCGATTCGAATTGAAATGTAATGATGAAATCAGTCACAGTTGTGGCTGATTTTTAAATATTTATTAAAGTCAAAAAAGGTCAGAGAAATATATTGACCTTTTCTGACTAATGGTGTATACTTTAATCATGGTCAAGAGACCACAAAAGGAGGAATGAAGATGAATATTGAAAAAATGACTACAACAATGCAACAAGCATTAGGCCAAGCGCAACAAATTGCGATGGTCCGTAAACATCAAGAAATAGATATTCCTCATTTATGGAAAGTATTTATGGAACCAAATCACTTTGCTAGAAATTTATATAGTGATTTAAAAGTGAATGACAAAGAATTTGAGGAATTAATTGATAAAGAATTAGACCGTATTTCTGTAGTAGAAGGACAAAATGTCCAATATGGTCAAAGTATTAGTCAAAACTTGTATCGACTCTTTACAGAAGCTGAAAAGATTAGAGAAAGCTTTAAAGACGATTACTTATCTACAGAGGTAGTTGTACTTGCGTTGATGGAATTACAAAACCATCCATTGACTCGTTATTTAGTACATCATCACGTAACAAAAGAAAATTTGAGAGCTCGAATTGAGGAGCTAAGAGGGGGAGAACGTGTGACTAGTCAAAATCAAGAAGAACAATATGAAGCATTATCAAAATATGCACGTAATTTAAATGAAGCTGTTCAATCTGGTAAACAAGATCCAGTCATTGGACGTGACGAAGAAATCCGTGATGTGATTCGTATTTTATCTCGTAAAACAAAAAATAACCCTGTCTTAATCGGGGAACCTGGTGTTGGTAAAACAGCAATCGTTGAAGGATTAGCTCAACGTATT
The DNA here is from genome assembly GCA_015264955.1 of Streptococcus sp. Classification (GTDB taxonomy): domain Bacteria; phylum Bacillota; class Bacilli; order Lactobacillales; family Aerococcaceae; genus Granulicatella. The sequence goes on from JABZYV010000062.1 coordinate 1,277, forward strand.
GTTAAAAAAGACGTACCAGAAAACTTAAAAGATAAATTAATCTACTCATTAGATATGGGTGCTTTAATCGCGGGGGCAAAATACCGTGGTGAATTCGAAGAACGTTTGAAAGCCGTTCTTAAAGAAGTAACAAAATCAGAAGGACGCATCATCTTATTTATCGATGAAATCCACACAATCGTTGGTGCTGGTAAGACAGAAGGATCAATGGATGCTGGTAACTTACTAAAACCAATGTTGGCTCGTGGTGAATTACATTGTATTGGTGCTACAACTCTTGACGAATACCGTGAAAACATGGAAAAAGACAAAGCATTAGAACGTCGTTTCCAAAAAGTACTTGTTCAAGAACCAACAGTTGAAGACACGATTTCAATTCTTCGTGGATTGAAAGAACGTTTCGAAATCCACCACAGTGTAAATATTCACGATAGTGCATTAGTAGCTGCTGCGACTTTATCAAACCGTTATATTACTGACAGATTCTTGCCAGATAAAGCGATTGACTTAGTCGATGAAGCCTGTGCTACAATCCGCGTTGAAATGAACTCAATGCCAACAGAACTCGATGCAGTAACTCGTCGTTTGATGCAACTTGAAATCGAAGAACAAGCGTTGAAGATGGAAAAAGATGACGCTTCTCAAAAACGTCTTGCTATTTTACAAGAGGAATTAGCAGAACAACGTGAAAAAGCTAATAACCTCAAAATGAAATGGGAAATCGAAAAAGAAGAAGTCAATAAAATCCGTAATAAACGTGAAGAAATCGACCGTGCTAAACGCGAATTAGAACAAGCAGAAGCAGATTATAACCTTGAAAAAGCTGCTGAACTTCGTCATGGACGTATTCCAGCTCTTGAACAAGAATTGAAAGAATTAGAAGACCAAAACAAAGCAAATGCTGAAACTTCACAACGTCTCGTTCAAGAATCAGTAACTTCAGAAGAAATTGCTCGAGTAGTGGGACGCTTGACTGGTATTCCTGTAACAAAACTAATGGAAGGCGAACGTGAAAAACTTCTTCACTTAGAAGATATTCTTCATGAACGTGTCATCGGTCAAGATGAAGCTGTACAAAAAGTGGCTTCAGCAGTACTTCGTTCTCGTGCTGGATTACAAAATCCTAGCCGTCCAATCGGAAGCTTCCTATTCCTTGGACCTACTGGGGTTGGTAAGACAGAACTTGCGAAAGCTCTTGCAGAAGATTTATTCGACTCAGAAGACCATATGGTTCGTATCGACATGAGTGAATATATGGAGAAACATTCAGTGTCTCGTTTAGTGGGGGCTCCTCCAGGATATGTTGGATACGAAGAAGGGGGCCAATTAACAGAAGCTGTTCGTCGTAATCCATATACAATCGTTCTTTTAGATGAAATTGAAAAAGCACATCCAGATGTATTTAATATCTTGTTACAAGTATTAGATGATGGACGTTTAACAGATTCTAAAGGACGTGTAGTAGACTTCAAGAATACAGTGATGATTATGACAAGTAATATCGGTTCACAATTCTTGCTTGAAAATCAAGGCGATAGAATTGATGAGGAAACTCGTACGGCTGTTGAGGGTGTTCTAAAATCAACCTTCAAACCAGAGTTCTTAAACCGTATCGACGAAACAATCTTCTTCACACCGCTTTCTAAAGACAACATTCGTGGTATCATCACGAAGATGTTGAACCAATTAGCAGTACGTGTGGAAGATCAAGAAATCGTCTTAAGCTTCACAGATGAATTGAAAGATTGGATTGCAGACAATGCGTATAATCCAGTGTATGGTGCTCGTCCAATTGCTCGTTACATCCAACGTGAAATTGAAACACCACTTGCTAAAGAAATCATCCGTGCAAGCATCCTTCCAGGCGACAAAGTGAAATGTGATTTAGGAATTGATCATGTGACATTCGAAGTCATCGGAAAGAATGAATAATAAGCAGAAAGAAAACGCAATGGGCATTTGTCCATTGCGTTTTTTGTTGTGTTTTATTTGTCTTCTTGAATGCGACGTTTTCTAACTCCCCAGAATTGGAAGTAGTCGGTACGAATAGCACCGTTATAGAGTTTACGTTTTTTCGTCGCTTTTTGTCCGTAATGATCTTCGAACGTCAAGTCGCTTGTTAAGATATACTTACTCCAAGTTGTCAGTGGAGCATACGTTTCACCCATCTGTTTATAGATGGCTTGAGCTTGTTCTTCAGAAAGAAGACGGTCTCCGTATGGTGGGTTTGCCACGATAATTCCATTTTCTTTCTTAGTACGGAAATCTTTCAATTGCATTTGTTTGAATTCGATTTGGTCTGCGACACCTGCTTTAATGGCATTTTGTTTCGCAATTTCAATCATAGAGCCATCAATATCGGCACCAAGAATATCGAGTTGAAGGTCAGTGCGGATTTTTTTTCTAGCTTCTTCTCTGACTTTATCAAATACGCCTGGAGTAAAGAAGGTCCATTTTTCAGCAGCAAATGAACGATTCAAACCAGGAGCAATATTCTTACCGATAAGAGCCGCTTCGATTGGGATTGTTCCAGAACCGCAAGTTGGGTCGTAGAATGGTTTGTCA
>JABZYV010000063.1:0-3661 GCA_015264955.1 Streptococcus sp.
TCTTACATCGTAACACTTTGCAATATCGCATCGATCGTTTTGCGGAACAGACAGGGCTGAACGTCAAAGACATGAATGACCTCACGCTCTGCCACCTACTCTTACAAAAACAAAGTTACTAAAAAATAGCCACTTCTATTCAACATAGAAGTGGCTATTCTTATACTTTTTATGCTTTAACGGCTTCTTTTTTAGGAGCGACTTTTGTTTCTTTAATCGTCACTTTTCCTTTTTGAGAACCGATTGTCACTTTTTGACCGAAGCGAATTTCTCCACTGAGAAGTGCTTCACTAAGCGGGTCTTCGATTTTCTTTTGAATCGCGCGACGAATTGGACGTGCCCCGTATTCTGGGTCGAATCCTTCCTGCGCGATGAGGTCGATGACACCTGAAGTGAATTTCAATTCGATATTGAGTTCTGCAAGACGAGTCTTAATGTCTTTTGTCATCAATTGAACGATTTGACGTAATTCAGGTTTCGTCAATTTATGGAAGACGATAATTTCATCGATACGGTTCAATAGCTCAGGACGGAACGCATTCTTCAACTCTTCGCGGATACGTTTTTCCATTGCCGTGTGGTCATGTTGTACGGTTTTCGCACCGAAACCAACTGCTTTTTCATCTCGAAGAGCCGTTGCCCCAAGGTTTGATGTCATGATAAGAATCGTATTTCTGAAGTCGACTTTACGTCCTTTCGAATCCGTCAGATGGCCATCGTCTAAGACTTGCAACAGAATGTTAAATACATCTGGATGGGCTTTTTCGATTTCATCTAACAGAATCACAGAGTAAGGTTTGTTACGAATCTTCTCTGTTAATTGTCCGCCTTCATCGAATCCAACGTATCCTGGAGGTGAACCCACTAAACGGCTAACCGCGTGTTTCTCCATGTACTCAGACATATCGATACGAACGAGTGCGTCTTGGTCACCAAACATCGCTTCTGCTAACGTTTTAGCTGGCTCTGTCTTACCAACCCCAGTAGGTCCAAGGAATAAGAATGAACCGATTGGACGTTTTGGATCTTTCAATCCGCTACGAGCACGGCGAATCGAACGAGCCACCGCTGATACGGCTTCTTCTTGCCCAATCACGCGTTGGTGCAATTCTTTTTCTAAGTGGACTAGACGTTCGCTTTCTTTTTTCTCCATTTGTTTCAATGGAATTCCAGTCCATTGCGATACCACTTCTGCGATATCTTCATCCGTAATTGCCGCAACGAATTCTCGTTTGGCTTCGACTTCTACTTTTTGGCGTAGTTTTTCAAGCTTGTCGCGTTTGGCTTGTTCTTTTTTACGTAAACGAGCTGCTTCTTCAAATTTTTGCTCACGAATTGCGTCATCTTTCTTCTGCGCGAGTTCTTCCACTTCTGCTTCCAGTTTTTGAAGCGGTGAGTGTTTCCCACTGCGGTCTAGTCGAGCTTTTGCAGCCGTTTCGTCCATCAAATCGATGGCTTTATCTGGTAATTTACGAGACGTAATATAACGAACCGATAATTGAACGGCCGCTTCTATCGCTGCGTCAGTGATTTCCACACGGTGGTGGTCTTCATAACGTTTGCGAAGGCCTTTTAAGATTTCGACTGTATCGTCTGCACTAGGTTCATTCACATGAACAGAGGCAAAACGACGTTCTAAGGCTGCGTCTTTTTCGATATATTTTTGATATTCATCAAGTGTAGTCGCTCCGATAACTTGGATTTCACCACGAGCAAGTGCTGGTTTTAAGATGTTTGAAGCATCGATAGAGCCTTCTGCCCCACCGGCACCGATAAGGGTATGCAACTCATCGATAAAGAGAATCACATCTTGTTCACGGTATACTTCGTCCAAGATTTTCTTCATACGCTCTTCGAACTCACCACGGTATTTTGTTCCCGCAACTACTGCACCCATATCTAACATCATAAGACGTTTTTCGGCGATTTCTTCTGGAACTTCTCCGCTTACCATGCGTTGCGCTAAGCCTTCAACGATGGCTGTCTTCCCAACACCTGGTTCCCCAACGAGGACAGGGTTATTTTTCGTACGACGGCTAATGATTTGGATAATGCGGCGTACTTCATCTTCACGACCGACAACTGGGTCAATTTTGCCTTCGCGAGCTAATTCGGTTAAGTCACGCGCTAAGCTGTTTAATGTAGGCGTTCCTTCTTGTGAAGACTCTTGACGTGCTTTTCTCTTAGAACCTGCGTTTGAAGGTTGAATTCCGATTTTACCGTAGATTTCTTTCATCAACTCTTGAGGGTCGATTTGGTTATCACGAAGAATCTTCGTTGCTAATACTTCTTCACGTAATAAGGCTAATAATAAGTGCTCTGTTCCGACTTGTGGTACTTCGAGACGTTTGGCTTCATCAGTTGCCGATAGAATCACTTTCTTCGCTCTTGGTGAATAAGGCATTAAGTACGGATCCATTTGCTTACGGTTTGACCCGTATCCTGTGAGTGACTCGATTTCAGAACGAACGATTTCCGCAGTCAACCCTGCCCCACGAAGCACATTTCCCGCGATTCCTTCTTGTTCAAGGATTAATCCTAATAGTAAGTGCTCTGTTCCCACGGCTTGGTGTTTGAACAGGATGGCTTCTCTTGCAGCTAAGACCATTGCACTCTTTGCTTTTGGTGTAAAAATTTCACTCATGCGTTTATTCCTTTCTGTTTAACGGTATTTCAAATTGTCGATTAATTTCTTCATCATATTACTACGAATCTCTGCAGCATTCTTTACGTTAGAAGGGAATGTATCTTTCTCCATCATGAGTGACATCATTTGCGCCTCACGTTTAGTAATCAGCTCATTTTCATATAAGTTTTGTAATAAATGATTGCCTTCTCGCGCTGAAAGTTCTTCAGGAACAAGATCACCTAATGCATTTAAGATATCCATCTCGTCCACTAGATTCACTTTCATAATGCGGATATAACCACCACCACCGCGTTTACTTTCAACGACATAGCCTTGTTGAATGGTAAAGCGCGTATTAATCACGTAATTAATTTGGGAAGGTACACAATTGAATTGGTCTGCAATCTCACTGCGTCTGATTTCAACTGTTTCATTCTTATGCAGTACATTCTTTAAGTAATTTTCAATCAAATCCGACATATTTTGATTTTGATTTTGCATTCATCTTCCTCCTTTTACCTTGACTATATTTGACTTTAATTATACAAAAGAATGCGCCTTTTGCCAATCATCTTGCATTTTTCGATAAAAAAAGAAGCTAGACACACTGTCTAGCTTCCTCATTTGTTTACGTATCGGGAATACAGGATTCGAACCTACGACCCCTTGGTCCCAAACCAAGTGCTCTACCAAGCTGAGCTAATTCCCGTAAGTAAAAAATGCACCCAACAGGAGTCGAACCTGTAACCGCTTGATTCGTAGTCAAGTACTCTATCCAGTTGAGCTAAGGGTGCTCTTCAATATATGCCGAGGACCGGAATCGAACCGGTACGATCGTTACCAATCGCAGGATTTTAAGTCCTGTGCGTCTGCCAGTTCCGCCACCCCGGCCTCTCTAAGCGAACGACGGGATTCGAACCCGCGACCCCCACCTTGGCAAGGTGGTGTTCTACCACTGAACTACGTTCGCATCGACTCTGGTTTATATTAAAAAAAATGCCGGCTACATGACTTGAACACGCGACCCTCTGA
>JABZYV010000064.1:0-3608 GCA_015264955.1 Streptococcus sp.
AACTTTGGCAACGTTGGCCTCAAAAGCATCGATATGGTCCTTATGCACCAGCGCGATGGCACAGCCGCCAAATCCAGCACCTGTCATACGAGCACCAAGAACACCGGCTTGTTCCCAAGCGGTATGCACCAGCGTGTCGAGTTCCTTGCCGGTTACTTCGTAGTCGAGTTCGGTAGAGAGGTGGCTCTCGTTCATTAGTTGTCCGAAGTGAGCGAGGTCGCCTTCTTTTAAGACACATGTCGCAAGCACTGTCCGTTCGTTTTCACTGACGGCATGACGCGCACGTTTCACAAAGAGTTCGTTAGATAGGTGATGCTTCAACTCATCGAACTGATCGATGGTGAGGTCTCCCAGACTCTCGATAGCCACATGCTCTTGTAGTTCCTTCAAGGCAATGCGCGTTTCGGCAAAGCGTTCGTTGTATTTCGAATCGGCCAGTTCGCGGCGTTTATTCGTGTTCATAATCACGATACGATAGTCGCCGAGTTTCACTGGAACGAGTTCATACTCCAGCGTTGCACAGTCGAGGAAGATGGCGTGGTCCTTCTTGCCCATCCCTACAGCGAACTGGTCCATGATGCCAGAATTCACACCAATGAAGTCATTTTCCACACGTTTCCCAACCTTCACGAGACCCAGCGTGTCGATGTCTAGAGTATATACTTTGCGAGCGATGACGCCTACGAGCAGCTCGAATGAGGCTGACGATGAGAGACCCGAGCCGTTCGGGATGTTTCCGTAAAATGCGATGTCCAGGCCGTGCGGAAAAGCGAAACCGAGGTCCGCCAAGTACACGAAAAAGCCCTTGACATAGTTCGCCCACGAGTCACTGCTCCTGTAAGCCAGGTCGGTCATATCAAGCTCGCGTATACCATCCTTCGGAAAATTGTCCGAATAGAGACGGAGCTTCTTGTCCGAACGTGGCTTCACCCACGCGTAAGTCCCCAGCGTAATCGCGCAAGGAAAAACGTGTCCGCCATTATAGTCGGTATGTTCCCCGATTAAATTCACGCGCCCCGGAGCAAAAAAGCTCTCCTCAGGCTCCATGCAGTATACCCTCACAAACTTCTGTCTTAATTGATCTGTACTTTGTCCCATCTCATCACCGCTTTCTGTATATTCATCTTCATTATACGCCAAAATCTTGGTAAAAAAATAGGCATTGTGGATTTCCAAAAAGAAATCCAACAACACCTAAAAATCTTCCAGTAGCATTCCTTCTATTTTGAAGTTCGATAGGAAAAGAGACTTTGGCTCTTTCCGGGTGCGTTGTGGATACCCGAGAGAATTGCCTTCTTACAGCATCTCACAAAGTGTAAAAGAGTTGAAAAGAGACAAAAATTCCTCGGTTCTATAGTGTGAATGGTAAGGAAGAACAACCAATGTGAATTACTGACTCTAGGGTAAGACCCGTAGAGTCAGTTTGAAGCTTGGTAGGGCTGAGATTTAAGCTCAGCCCGGTGTCCTTACCATCAACACTATGAAGAAACCGAGGGTTTTGTTTTGTCTCTTTTCTAAAAAATCTCGTGTCGCACTTCTTTAATAAGCGGATGGCGTAAGAAGGCATATGAAAGATAGATCGCCATCAAACACCAGATGATCGGCTCAGAGAAAATAACTCCAAGATAGCCGGTGTGCGGAATGATGAAGATGACAAAAAGCACTTTCCCCACCAACTCAATAAAGCTCGAAACCAATGGCGTTACCTTTTGCCCTAGACCTTGCAAACTATTTCGTAAAATCAACAGAAGCGCAAGCGGAATATAAAACGCTGACCCGATACGGTTGTAAAGCGCTGCGTTTTCCAGAAGAACTGGGTCGCTTGAACCAGAGATAAGTTCATTTAACGCAGGACTTGCAAAGAACAAGAAGATGCACACCAGAATCGCCCAGCCGAACGCTACAAGACTTCCTTGACGAATGCCTTTCGCGATACGGTGCGGTTTGTTTGCCCCGAAGTTTTGCGAAGTGAACGTCGTCATTGCTGCCGCAATCGCCGCAAATGGGAGTGTCGAGAACGCGAAGATGCGTCGAGCTGACGTTTGCGCGCTGATGATGACTGGTCCGAGTGCGTTGATAGAAGATTGAAGCATCACGGATCCAATCGATACGATGGACGACATGAGTCCCATGGCTAGTCCTTGGCTGAGTAAGTCCATATATAATTCATCGTCTCGTACGAAATCACTTTTTGCTGGAATCAAGAAGCTGGCGCGTTTTTTAATATAAATAAAGCAGAGGACGGCCGATAAGCCTTGTGCGATAATCGTCGCAATCGCCGCTGCCGCAACGCCCATGTTGAACGTTGTAATGAGTAAGATGTCTAAAAACACGTTCACGACTGCTGAGAAAATCAGGAAGTAGAGTGCCGCCTGGCTGTCGCCAACTGCACGAAGCAGACCCGCACAGAGGTTATATGCGAAGGTCACGGCAATACCGATCACGACAATCGAGATATACTCATACGACTGGTCGATGATACTCTCAGGTGTTCCAAGGAACTGAAGGAGAGGATACATGCCGAAACTTCCGATAATGGCCACAAGGAGACTAAGAAAGGCGCCGATGACAAGAGTTGCTCCAACGGCACGTTTCAAAAGGCGATGGTTATTGGCTCCGTAATAACGTGCTATGATAACGCCCATCCCGTTTCCGACTCCAAGCGAGAAGCCGACGATGAGTTCAAAGATGGCGGCTGTTGCTCCGACCGCTGCCAGTGCATCCTGTCCAAGGAATCGCCCGACAATCATGATGTCAGCGGTGTTGTAGAGTTGCTGGAATATGTTTGAAATTATAATTGGGATTGCAAATGCAATAATGGACCGCAAAATCGGCCCGTCTGTTAAGTTAATCGCTGTTTTTTTCATAAGGGCAATTATACTCGTAACAAAAGAGATGGTCAAGCGGACCAACGGTCCGAAAAGATGACTTCGAACCCTTGCGGATATTCGTTATACATACCATAACGTTGCACCGGTTCGAGCCTCGAAGAGTCTCTCACCTTTACAGCCTCAAAGTTGGCGTAAGGAATAAATTCCTACGCCAACTAATTCGCATGTAATGCTAAACACGTTACGGTTTGTATAGCATCCGCAGGCTTCTTCGTCGGCTTTTAGATGTGCTTTTTATGGAGTGTAATGGCAATGAAAACAGGGTTAACTGAACAGACGTCTTATTGCATTTGGAATCCCGCGGCGGAGGGGGGGAGAGGTGCTTGGAGGTGGATAGAATCGCCTAACTTATTTTCATATCTCCTAAAAATGAGGCAACATTAGGCGAAAAGGGAGTAAGGCATAAGCGAATCATGAATGATGAAGCTTATGACAATCAGCTACTGCGTATAACTCTATAAGCTTTAATAAGAGAAAACAAAAAAGCTAGCAGAAATTCTGCTAGCTATTTTAAATAGGTTTGTTTAGATTAGTTTTGTTCTGCTTTTTTAGAAACGAGAACGAACATCGCAGAGATTGTTACGATGATTCCTGCTAGAATTACGGCTGTGTTGTTTGATGTACCAGTGTTTGGTAACTCTGGTCCAGGTGTTGTAGTAGGAGCTTCCGTTGTAGTAGGAGCTTCCGTTGTAGTAGGAGCTTCCGTTGTAGTAGGAG
>JABZYV010000065.1:0-3233 GCA_015264955.1 Streptococcus sp.
AACCAAAAAAATTCAGGTTGCAGCTAATAAAGGTTTTCTCCGAACAGCTAATATGGCAAACTGTTTTGCTTTGACTGTTCCAAGTGGGGAGTTGTCGACAGCTTACGTGATTTTATGTGATTCTAATAATGTTCCAGCTATTAAAAAATCTTTTCTTATCGCTGAAAGTTTATATCGAGAAAATGATGAATTATCGGAAAGATACTTTTTGAATTATAAGAATTACTTTATGAATGGATATAGTAATTAAGTAAGGGTTAGAAAAATCTAACCCTTTTTTCGTGTCTGTCTATTGACAATATTCCGAAACGGGGATATACTATATTCATAGTTTAGAATAATTCTAAATTATAAATAGGAGGTAATAGATATGTCAAAAGAACAAACAAAACAAGTATTAAATCAATTAGTGGCTGATTTAAGCCAACAATCAGTAATCGTACACCAAGCTCACTGGTACATGCGTGGTGCAACTTTCATGACAATGCATCCATTAATGGATCAACACATGGAATTATTAGACGCTCAATTAGATGAAGTTTCAGAACGTTTAATCACATTAGGTGGAGCTCCTTATTCAACTTTACGTGAATTTGCCGATAACACTAAGATTGCCGATGCCAAAGGAAACTACAGCGACAGTATGGAAGACCGCATCCGTCATTTATTAGTAGGTTACCGTTACTTAATCGACCTTTACCAAAAAGGTATCGACGTAACAGGTGAAGAAGGCGACGATGTAACACAAGATATCTTCATCGGTGCAAAAGGCGCATTAGAAAAATTAGTTTGGATGCTTACAGCAACAATCAACGAAGCACCAGGATTATAATTCTAAAAACTCCATGGCTGGACAATTTGTCCGGCCTTTTTCTTTTCCCCAAATTCTGAAAATTATCATATATGATAATTACCATATATGATAAATTCACCAACGCAAAGTTCCTAAGTGTAACCCCGCCAAATCATTAAGCCGTTAGAAAGCACACTTTCCCTTGGAATTCTTCCCATCATAACGAAGCATTTATAAGATTGGCTTTAGTATCCTTCGTAGCACAGTGATATTTTCAGAAGAACCAAGATAAAAGACCGTAGGCGTTCTGCAAATATAAATTCACTAAACAGAGATTACGAAGAATCTTACGGATTCTATAATCGCAGTGGTGGGGAATCGTATCAAATGCGAACTAAAGGGAGTTAGGAATTTATTCCTTACTCCCTTTTTGAGGCTTTGAAGGTGAGAGACCTAAGGCTCGAACCGGTACCCCACTACAGCGATTATGGAAACATCCGTAATGATTCGTAGTAATCAGTTTGTGTCTGAGGAGTTAAATTGACTTTTATAATCATTTACAATAAGCCTACGGCTTTTATCTTTTAATTTCTTTGCTTTTTAGCTAAAAATATCACAATAAAAGCGAGGTGGTATGGTATAATAAAGCCAATCTTATGAAAGGTGGAAGGTTTATGGAACAAAAGAAATACAGCGGGAAAGAGTTCACGATGAACGTCCTTAACGCACTTGCATTAGGCGTGGTCGTTACACTTATCCCAGGAGCATTACTTGGTGAATTAGTGAAGGCGTTATTACCAGTATTCCCACAAGGCCAATTGATAATCCAAGCAACACAAGTGGCCAATACATTAATGGGGGCAATCATCGGATTGATGGTCGGCCAATTCTTCAAATTCACCCCAATTCAAACAGGAGCACTGGCACTAGCCGTTTTATTTGCTGGCGGTGTAGCAAGTTTCAATCCTGACGTGAAAGGAATCATCTTTAGCGGTACAGGGGACATCATCACGATGGGGCTTACTGCAGCATTAGGAGCGGCAGTCGTTTTATGGATTGGCAATAAAGCCAAAGCCTACTCGATTATCGTGATTCCAACGGTGTTATTAGTCGTTGTTGGTGGGGCGGGACGTCTTGCATTACCGTACATCAAAACTTTAACAACATTATTAGGACAAGGAATCGGAACGTTATTATCATTACAACCAGTTATTATGTGTTTATTATTAGCCGTTATTTTCTGTATGTTAATCGTTTCTCCGTTTACAACAGTAGGGATTGCCGTGGCGATTAGCCTTAGCGGTGTAGGTTCAGGGGCAGCAAACCTTGGAATCTGTGCGGCTGGGTTCGGTCTTGCGATTGCGGGATGGAAAGTGAATCCAAAAGGAACGGCCATTGCGCATTTCATCGGTTCACCAAAAATGTCAATGGCGAATGTCTTAGCAAAACCAAAAATCTTATTACCAATGATGTGTACATCTGCCGTACTTGGTGTGTTAGCAGCTTTATTTAACATCCAAGGAACACCTCAAAGTGCAGGGTTTGGGTTCAGCGGATTAGTAGGACCCATCAATGCGCTAAACTTAGCAGAGGGCGGATGGAGCGTGATGAATATCGTTATTGTGACGCTCATTTTCGTTGTTGCGCCAATTGCGTTAAACATCGTATTCGTTCATTTATTCGAAAAAGTGTTAAAATGGATTCAACCAGAAGATTACAAATTAACCGTTTAATAGAAAAGGGGAGTTAAAATGAAAATCGCAATTGCGGGTGCAGGAGCAATGGGGTGCCGTTTCGGGTACATGTTAACAAAAACAGGGCAAGAGGTGACGCTGATCGACGAATGGCCAGCGCATATCGAAGCTATCCAAAAGAATGGATTGAAAGTCGTTGATGGAGATAACACGGATACGATTGATATCAAAATTATTCGTCCAGAAGAAGCAACTGAAGAAGTTGATGTAGTCATCGCATTTACAAAATCAATGAAACTAGGCGAAATGCTTGAAAAGATTAAAGCGATTATCCACGAAGATACAAAAGTGCTTTGTCTCTTAAATGGTCTAGGACACGAAGACACAATGGCGAAATACGTTCCTCGTAAAAACATTATTATGGGGGTAACGATTTGGACTGCGGGTCTAATCGAACCAGGGGTAGCGCGTCTAGGCGGTACTGGTACAGTGGAAATGCAAGCGGCGGACCCAAGTGGTGTAGCGATTGCTAAAGAATTAGTAGAAGTGATGGACAAAGCGGGCTTGAACGCAAGCTACAGCGAAGATGTTCATTTCTCAACATGGCGTAAAGCGTGCGTGAATGGTACGATGAACGCAACATGTGCCATCTTAGATGCAAACATCGGCGAAGTGTTCGATACTTCAACTGCCGAAGCTATCGTAACGCAAATCATCAGTGAATTCGTTGCCGTTGCTGAAAAAGA
>JABZYV010000066.1:0-3216 GCA_015264955.1 Streptococcus sp.
ATAATGACAATAACATCTTTGTTGGGTATGACAAGGGCGGTTGGTTCTGGCAATACAAAGGACCAAATGTAAACACTTGGTATAGTAAGACTCGTGTAGAAGCACCAAATGTAGGTGAAGAAAACCACCTATCTATCGTTTACAAAAAAGACGGTCAATTAAATGCTACAAATAATGGACAAAATTTATTTAGCACAGAAGTTGTTCCAGAAGTTGTCAAGAACGCTTTAGCTGATGTGAATAAAGTTTACCTCAAAGCTGGTACTTACGGTACAGAATTATCTTCTGTATCGATAAAAGCGGATAACCAAGATAACATCAAACCTGAAGAAGAAACTCCAGCTGTGGATGATGGGTTACGTCGCAATGACCAAGATGTTCACTATGAAACTTTACAATCAGAACAATTAAAAGCGATTATCGACACAGCGTTTCCACGTGTTAAAGAATATGAATTAGATGGAAAAACGTTAACAGGTCAAGTTCAAAAATTAGATAAAATGTCAATTAACGGTGTGTTAGTCACTCCAGAAGTTCAATACCGTAAAATTGATGACACTACTGCAGAATATGTAATGACAGTTAGAAACGATGATGAATTCATCAACGCTGATATCACTGTGAAATTACAATTAGTCGGCAACGAAATGCATTTCGATGTGACTAAAGTAGTCAACAAAAACAATGTTGAAATGGGTAAACCAGTCGACAATGTTCGAAAATTAATCCAAACTATTGAATTCCCAGGAAACACATTAGTTTCTGTAGGTTCTAATAAACAAAATGCGAAGTTTGACGGAGCACAAATGTCCACAAACACACATAGAGCAGGGGATTATCATTTAGACTTGAAGACAGGCAAAATGAATGATTACGCTTATGGCTTCATGTATGGCTTTGTTTCTTCAAATGAATTAGCAGCGTCTGTTTGGAGTAACTCTCAATTTACTTACCAAGGAAATGACTTTGCACGATTAACAACTGCTCTACAAAGAGTGGATGGCGTCAACTACATTGGTATCCAAAGTTCACCTTACTGGTATCAACGTGCTTATAAGAACTTAGTATTCCCTGAATACACATTAGAATTACCAAGTTCTAAAGTAGTCATCACAAAAGACTTAAATAAAGATAACGTTGTGGACTGGCAAGATGGTGCGATTGCATATCGTAATATCATGAACAATCCAAAAGGAGCAGAATCTGTTCCAGATTTAGTAGCGTATCGTATTGCGATGAACTTCGCATCTCAAGCGCAAAACCCATTCTTAATGACATTAGATGGCATTAAGAAGATTAACTTACACACAGATGGTTTAGGACAATCAATCCTTCTTAAAGGATATGGTAGTGAAGGTCACGACTCAGGTCACTTAAACTATGCAGATATCGGTAAGAGAATCGGTGGCGTTGAAGACTTCAAGAAATTATTAGCTAGAGCAAAAGAATACGGTGCTAAAATCGGTATTCACGTAAATGCTTCTGAAACATATCCTGAATCTAAATACTTCAGCGAAGCAATTTTACGTAGAAACTCTGATGGAACATATATGTACGGTTGGAACTGGTTAGACCAAGGTATCAACATTGATGCAGAATATGACTTATCACATGACCGTCTTGCTCGTTGGAAAGAATTAAAAGAAAAACTCGGTGATGGACTAGACTTCATTTATTTAGATGTTTGGGGCAATGGACAATCAGGAGACAACACTGCTTGGCCAACACACATTATTTCTAAAGAAATTAATTCGCAAGGCTGGCGTATGACAATTGAGTGGGGTTATGGTGCGGAATATGACTCAACATTCCAACACTGGGCTGCTGACTTAACTTACGGTGGATATACATTGAAAGGTATTAACTCAAATATCACTCGATTCATCCGTAACCACCAAAAAGACTCATGGGTGGGTGACTATCCAAGCTACGGTGGTGCTGCTAACTATCCATTACTAGGTGGATATAACATGAAAGACTTCGAAGGATGGCAAGGTCGAAGCGACTACGAAGGATATATTCGTAACCTCTTCGAAAACAACATTATGACGAAGTACTTCCAACACTACAAAGTATCTAAATGGGTCAACGGAAACCCAGTTGCAATGAGCGACAATGGTCAAAACTACAAGTGGACTCCAGAAATGGAAATTCATTTAACAAATGACAATGGGGACGAAGTGAAGATTGTTCGTCAATCAAATGACCCTAACAGCCCAGACTACCGCAAACGTGTAACAACACTTAACGGTCGTGTGATTGAAAATGGCGGAAGCTACTTAGTACCATGGAACTGGGATGAAAATGGTAAAGCTTTAACAGGCGACAAAGAAAAGATGTACTTCTACACAACTGAAGGTGGAACAACTGAATGGACTCTTCCAGAAGATTGGACTGGAGATAAAGTATACCTTTACCGTTTAACAGACCAAGGTAAGAAAGATGTTGTAGAATTAACAGTCGGCGCAGACCGTAAGATTCAAATTACGGGAGATGCGAACCAACCATATGTACTTTACAAAGCTCCTCAAGGCAAGAAGACAATGGTATGGAGTGAAGGGCTACACATCTATGACCAAGGTTTCAACAGCGGAACATTAGATCATTGGGAAAAAACGGGTGACAGCGCTCATGCTGAAATCGTGAAATCTCAAGGGGCTAACGAAATGCTACGTATTCAAGGAAACACTGAACGTGTGACATTGAAACAACGCTTAACAGACTTGAAACCGAATACTAGATACGCTGTTTATGTAGGTGTAGATAACCGAAGCAATGCACGTGCAGATATCACAATCCGTGTAGGAGACAAAGTGATTTCTAACTACACAAACAAATCAATCGCGAAGAACTACGTACAAGCACATGCGCATAACACACTTAAGAAGAATGCGACAGTGGATAATACAAGTTACTTCCAAAACATGTATGTATACTTCACAACAGGTGAAGATGTTTCTAATGTGACATTAGAACTTGGACGTGATGCAGATGAAGCAGCAACTTACTTCGATGAAATTCGTGTATTTGAAAACCAATCTGTAATGTACAACGAAAAACACGACACAGGAAATGGTAAGTTCAAACAAGACTTTGAAGAAGTGCCTCAAGGTATCTTCCCATTCGTAGTAGGGGATGTTGAAGGCGTATCAGATAACCGTACTCACTTATCTGAAAAACACGAACCATATACTCAACGTGGATGGAATGGTAAGA
>JABZYV010000067.1:0-3215 GCA_015264955.1 Streptococcus sp.
GTGGACAAGATGGGCAACCGGGACCAAAAGGCGAACGTGGGGAACAAGGACCAATCGGACAAACTGGACCCGCTGGACCTCAAGGGCCACAAGGTATCCAAGGTGAACGCGGACCAAAAGGTGAAAATGGCCGTGATGGTGTGGGAGTTCCGCAAAAATTGACCTTATCAGGGAACACGCTTATTTTGTCAGATGGTGGAGGCTCGGTAACTTTACCAGAAACCAGTCAAAATGCTTCAACTTCGTCTAGTGAACTTATTGGTACTGGTATGCCGAATGGTAAAGTAGAAGGTAAACTAGGTCAAACTTATGTTGACACAGCTAAGACAAATGGCGCCTTGAAATGGATTAAACGAACTCCTTCAGGGAATCAAGGCTGGGCTGTATTAGACGGTGATACAGGTTGGAAAACCCTAAATTCGGCTTCAAAACTCGGTAATTCATACGTAAAAGCACGAAGAATTAATGATATTGTGCAATTACAATTTGGCGGTTTACAATGGGGTTGGTTCGGTATTGTTCGCCGTGGTGGACTTGGATTCGTGGCTCATCCAGGAAATCGTGAAAAGAAAGTGTTCATCTTAACAAATGGACAAATGCCTTACGGCTACCGAACAGCAACATCATTAATCGGACCGATTTATAACGATGATGGTGTACCTTACGGGACATGGTATCTTGGTGGCTACGGTGACGCAAACCACTTACGTTTTCAATTCTTAGACCCTATTCCAGCAGACAAAGACATCGGCGACATCAGGGTCTCTAATATAAGTTATTATACAGACGACCCTTGGCCGACAAATTAATAAGGAGGAATATATAAATGGAAATTGATACAAGTAGATATAGAGAGGGATTACCTCAAATTGGTTATGCGCCTTATCGTCAAGTTCACGCGCATTCAACAGGAAACAGAAATTCAACAGCTCAGAACGAAGCAGACTACCACATGCGTAGACCTGTAGAATCTGGATTTTTCTCACACGTCGTAGGAAATGGACGCGTAATGCAGGTAGGGCCTGTTAATCAAGGTGCTTACGATGTTGGAGGTGGCTGGAACGCTGAAGGCTACGGACAGGTAGAATTGATTGAAAGTCATTCCACAATGGAAGAGTTTATGACGGACTATCGATTGTATGTTGAGTTATTACGTAACCTAGCAGATGAAGCAGGTATTCCTAAAACGCTTGATTCAGACGATTTAGAAGGTATTAAAACACACTACTATTGCACGTATAATCAACCCAACAATTACAGTGATCACGTAGACCCTTACCCTTATCTTGCTAAGTGGGGTATTAGTCGTGAACAATTCAAACATGATATTGAACACGGTTTAGGTGAAATCAAAGAAGGATGGCAAAAGAATGCTACTGGATGGTGGTATCAAAGCAAAGACGGTAGCTATCCTAAAGATAAATGGCAATACATCAATGGCGTGTGGTATCTATTCGATGCTAGCGGTTATTGCGTCCTAAACAAATGGGTAAAACGTGCGGATGCATGGTATTGGCTTGATAGTAGCGGTGCTATGGCTACTGGATGGAAGAAGATTAACAACGAATGGTATTTCTTCAAAGCAGATGGAGAAATGGTAACAGGATGGGTTAAATACGCAGACGAATGGTACTATTTAAACACTAGCAACGGATTCATGGAATCAAATGCTTTTGTTAAAGGTAAGGATGGATGGTACTATCTCAATGAAGATGGAACCATGGCAGAAAAGCCTGAATTTACTGTTGAGCCTGATGGATTGATTACAGCTAAAGAAGTTCATAGATAATATATATAAAACAAGCCTACCTTAATCGGTAGGCTTTATTTTTTTGCGCATTTTTAAAGAATCGAGTTGTTCCGTTTTTGTTCCGTAAAAGTAGAAAACGTAAGAATTAGCAAGAAGTGAAAACGTTGATATGATAGTAAAAATCAATGTTATGAAACGCTATGAAACGTTAATTGTAGTCTGTAGGGGGCATTTTTTATGCTTATTTATAGGCTTTTTTAAAGGTTTTGTTCCGTGGATGTTCCGTGGGATAAAATCTTTATTATTTTCTCATTATCTGAGACTTCTAATTCTTTAATGACGTGAGCATACGTCTGCATGGTTACTGTGGGGTTAGCGTGGCCTAATCTTTTACTCACTGATACCACTTGTACGCCTTGCGATAGTAAAATACTGGCGTGTGTATGTCTTAAACTATGAAATCTTATTTTTCTCTCGATTTTCGCTTTTTTAAGTGTATTATCGAGAGTTTTTTTAACTCCATTGTTAGTGATGTCATGAAACACTCTTTCTGTATCTTTCGGAAGTTGGAACAATAGTTCCATTACTTCGTCTGGAATGATAATAGTTCGTTTTGCATTTTTGGTTTTTCCGTCCGTGAAATCTCTAGTGTGTAATGAATCAAACCCTTTTTCTATTTTTACGGTATTCGTTTCTACGTCTAAATTATCCCAGGTCAACCCCAGGCATTCTCCAAAACGCATCCCACTTACCATTGCTAAAAGAATAATATAGCGTGATTGATATCTGGGATTGATACCATCCATTAACGCTGCATACAATCTTTGATATTCTTCGAAAGATAAAAACTTACTTTCTTCAGTAAACGCTCTTTCGTCATTCCCTTTTATTTTAACGAATTCACAAGGATTATACATAAGAACTCTGGTTTGAACTGCATGCTTTATTGCACCGCTTGTATAAGTGTGATATTTAGCAACAGATTCAGTGGATAGCCTTTCAGCCAATTTATTAATATAAGCTTGATAGCTATCATGAGTGATATCCTTGAGCATGACATTAAAATTCTCTCTTACATATCTAATGATCATATCTATACGCTTGGAAACGCCAAGCGAAACAGTACCGTCTTTATATAGTTTTTTCCAATTCTCCATATAATCTGCAAGTAGCATTCTTTCTTTGGCAAAGTCTTTACCTTGCAGCATCTCATTTTCACGTAGAATGGAAGCATCCTTCGCTTCTGCTTTAGTTTTAAAACCGCTCTTGGATACAGCCTTTTGCTTTCCATTCTCGTAATAGTAGACTTTATACGTCCATGTTTTTCCGCGTTTATAAATACTTGCCATAGTTTACCATCCTTTCTGTTTATGGTAAAATAGGGCATATTAAAGAGCCCTATTTCAGGGTGATTTTTGATGTTTACCACACTGGTTTCTTGGCGGAGAGTAGTGTGGTATTTTTT
>JABZYV010000068.1:0-3034 GCA_015264955.1 Streptococcus sp.
GCGCTAAGCCTTGTTTTAGGATGCTAGCTGTTGTTTGTACTAAAGCGATACGGCTGTTGAAGGCTTCATCTTCAACGAGTACTTTTGTATGTGCGTAATATTTATTGAATGCTTGCGCTAAGTTGATAACGTATTTCGCAATTGCTGATGGTTCGCATTTTTCTTCAGCAAAACGCACAACGTTTGGATAGTTTTCGATGAGTTTCAATACTTCCCACGCATCATCGTCTGTTAATGAGAAGGCAGCCTGTGTATCTACGGTATGGTTGGCTTTACGTAAAATACTCATCGCACGAGCATGTGTATATTGTACGTATGGACCTGTCTCTCCTTCAAATTGCACGACTTCTTCCAGCGCGAAGTCGAAGTTGTTTGTACGGTCGTTCTTCAAGTCGTGGAAAATAACCGCACCTACCCCAACAGCGTGTGCCACTGCTTCTTTATTTTCAAGTGATGGGTTTTTCGCTTCGATTTGTTTCAAAGCAAGTTCTGTTGCTTCTTTTAACACGCCTTCAAGAAGGATGATTTTTCCTTTACGTGTCGATAATTTCTTACCGTTCAATGTGATTAATCCGAATGGAATATGCACGATATCTTCAGACCAAGGTAAGTTTAATTCGTTTAAAACTGCTTTTAATTGTTTGAAGTGGTTTGATTGTTCCATCCCTACCACGTAAATACATTTTGCGAAATCGTAAGTATTCTTACGGTAGTTTGCGGCTGCTAAGTCACGTGTCATGTATAGTGTTGCGCCGTCTGATTTTTTAATCAACGCTGGTGGTAAATCATATTTTTCAAGGTCTACGATTGTAGCGCCGTTATCCACTTTTAGTAAGTTGGCGTCTTCAAGCATATCGACCACAACGTCCATCTTGTCGTTATAGAACGCTTCACCATTGTATGAATCAAAAGTCACGCCTAGTAAGTCATATACGCGGTTGAATTCTTTTAAGGATTCACTTCTGAACCATTCCCATAGACGAACGGCTTCAGCATCTCCATCTTCTAGTTTTTTGAACCATGCACGACCTTTGTCATCGAGCGTTGGGTCTAGTTCTGCTTCTTCGTGGAAACGAACGTATAATTTAATCAGTTCTGCGATTGGATCTGCTTTTACAAGCTCTTCGCTTCCCCATAATTTGTACGCTTCGATGAGTTTCCCGAATTGTGTTCCCCAGTCTCCTAAGTGGTTGATACGAATTGGCTCGTAGCCCACTTTTTTCTCAAGGTTCGCAATCGCGTTCCCGATTACTGTTGAACGTAAATGTCCCATTGACATTGGTTTTGCAATATTTGGTGAAGACATATCAATCACGACTTTACGTCCTTGACCGTAACCCCAATCCCCGTAATGTTCGCCAAGTTCTAAGACTTCTTTTAATACTTCATCAGCAAAAGCGCTACGTTCTAAGAAGAAGTTCGCGTATGGTCCCATTGCCTCTGCGCGTTCGATGTGCTTATCGCTTACAGCTTCCACGATTTCTGTCGCGATAGCTTGCGGTGCTTTACGTAATACTTTTGCAAGTGTAAATGCAGGGAAAGCGAGGTCCCCTTGGTTTGCGTATTTAGGCACTTCAATCATTGATACGATTTCGTCAACGCTTAAATGCTCACCGACTGTTTTTGCGATTTGTTCTGCAACAATTTTCTTGTAATTCATCTTTGTTCTCCTTTTCTTTGGTTTTTATATTCGGATATCCATTTACACAAAAAAATCCCTATACGACGACAGTCATATAGAGACGAGAATTCCCGTGGTACCACTCTGCTTGCTCAAATTGAGCCACTTTACTCGGTAACGGCGAATCCGGATTATCCTACATTTCAAATAATCATTTCAAAAGTGCGGTTCATTTTTAATGAATGGTTGGCTTTCACCCTTCCAACTCGCTAATACATTCGGTTAAAAACTACTCTCTTTTTCATCAATTTTGCTATTTAACTGTCATCCACTGTATCATAACTAGCCTCATTTTGCAATTTTACTTCCCTTTGAAATAACGAATCCCATTGACGATTGACGACAGGGCAAATAAAACTGCCACAATTCCATAGAGGGGCTTCGAAGTAAATGCTAAAATCACAAAGGCAATCGCACAAATGGCGTATACAATACATTGATATAAGTTTTGATTCATCCCTGTCACCTACTTCAATTTATCATGGTCATACGTGTGCACGAGTTCAAGCCCTGCAAAACGTTGTTGGCGAAGCGCTTCGTACACGACAATCGCTGCCGTATTCGATAAGTTCAACGACCTCACATGCGTATCGTTCATCGGAAGACGCAAGCATTTCTCTTCGTTTTCGCGCATAAACTCTTCAGGAAGGCCGGTTGTTTCTTTCCCGAACATGAAGAATTGTTCCTCATCACGGGCTAAATCCACCTCATCATAAGTTTGGTTGGCGAATTTTGTAATTAAATATAATGGACGTTCTCCTAAATACTCTAAGAACGCTTCAAGGGATTTATGATACGTAATATCGACATCATGCCAATAATCAAGCCCCGCGCGTTTTAAATGCTTGTCATCTGTCGAGAATCCAAGCGGTTCAATCAAGTGCAGTGGCGAATTCGTCGCCGCACAGGTTCTTGCGATATTCCCAGTATTTGCTGGGATCTGTGGTTCAAATAATACGATATGATTCACCGTCATTTGGTTGCCTCTTCTCTATATTTTTCTTGTAAAACTACAATTGCTTTGTCTAATTCTTCAACTAACTCGATATCTTCCTTCGACGGATTTTCGAGCGATTCGAGTTTCTTCGTTGCTGCTGCTTTTTGCTCGTTAAAATATTGAATCATCTCTTCATTCGACTCATTCACGATTTCTGCAACGGCCCATGCAGCGGTCCCCTTCATCACGGGACGCATATCTTCTTTCATGACACGAAGAAGGAGTGGCACCGCCGTTTTATCACGGTAGTTGGCCAGGGCGATAATTGCATTTCGCTGCAACGGCTTCTTCCCACGCCACGATCCAGCCATTTTACCAAAGCGCTCCTTGAATTCCTTATTCGAAATCGTCACGAG
>JABZYV010000069.1:0-2491 GCA_015264955.1 Streptococcus sp.
TTCACTTTTTTGAAAGCATCCTTAAAGACAAGAGTAGCTGTGCCGTCTGCATTAATCGTTAATTTTTCAGAGCGTTCATCTTCGTCAAATGTTCCATTTCCGTTAAAGTCTACCCAACCGTAAAGTGTTGCTTCGTCCGCTCCACCTGTATGGGCCTCAACGGACATGGTTAAATCGCCTGTGTTTGTACGGTCTAACACTAAAATACCGTTTGTTTTTTCTTTAAGGTCCGCTGGAAGTATTTGATCAATGCCTTCATCCGCAGAACCTTCTGCATCGTCGCCTTTCCAGTTCGTACGGTCGACATTTTCATCGACATCCGGACGTGTATCTCCAAGATACGGTTGCTTTACATCTTCCCCTGTCACATTGTGAACTTGGTTAATACTATGTGTCGCTTTCCCATAACTTTCAGGAGCATCACTTTCGTCAAATGGTAAGAATCCAATCATGGCAGACTGTTTACTTGCCGATGCCATATACAGACTCACTTCTGTAGCTCCTTGCGTCATGACAATCGGTACAGCTACCATTCCGGCAGAAAGGTTCGGTCCAAATACACCTGTTCCAAGTCCGCCTGTTTTTTGGTCAGGACTTCCGTAGTATTTCCACGCGACAGGTTTCTTATCTGGCCCGACCTGTGTAGCCTCACGAATCGCCGCCAACTCTCCACTGTGGTAGTTTACTCCATTAATCGGCAGTGGTCTGAATCCGATGACTTTTTTATTCGGATCGAATAAATCTTTTGTATCTTGTGGGAAATAATTCAGCGTATAAGGGCTATCGTATTTATACCATTCTGCAAAATGCTGCCAACCCGTTCCGTTAGTTGTGTAAAGAGACAACTCCCCTAGACTAGACGAATCTCCCTCTGTCATAAGAACAGTTGGTTTGACCGTTTTTCCTTTATACGTTCCTGTAATCTCGAATTGAACTCCGACATTTCCGCCTTCATATTGCGTCGTAATCGTTGTTCTCTTTTCGCCAGTATCGATTCCTGAATTATAAATTTCACTCCACGCGTCTTGTGGTTCGCCGACAATCAGTGCTTCTTTTCCCGCCTTGAATTCACGTTTCCCATCTGCACTTTCCGCACTATTCATATATCCATTTTTCGCGTTTGGATCATAGGTATTTTTTTCAGCCGCCGTTGCCCCTTGTGCTTCGAGTCTCTTCTTGTAGATTTCCGTTGCGTTAAATGGTTTAAGCGACTTCACGCGAACCGTCACGACATATCCTGGACTAATTTCTTTTGTATACGTTGACCCTTCTTGTAAGGCTAATTGCCCTGTTGAAGTAGTCGTAGTTCCACTCCAGTTCGCCACGTCACCAAAATCAATCCAACTTGCCTGGCTAAGCAATTCTTCTTGGGATAATTCCTTAGTAAAACCAGGTTTTGTAACTTTAGGAGTAGCCGTAGCATCTTCAACATCCGTCCCAACTGGAGAAGTTGCTGCTGGAGCGTCCCCAGCTTCGCGTCTTGTACGAGTACGAGGCGCTTGTTCCTCAGAGGTAGTTGTTGTTTCTTCAGTGGTTGCTTCTACTTTTTTAGATGTTTCCTCTGCTTTTGCCTCAGTAGTACTTTGAGTCGTTTCAACCGTATCGGCTAAAACAACGCTTTGTCCTTGCACAAATAAAAAGCCTAATGCGACCGCCACAGAAGCTGTTCCCATGCTGAGTTTTTTAATCGCATAAAGCGTTACTTTCGAACGATTTTTACGCTCATTCATCTGAGTGTTTTTCGAACTAAACATAGCTACCTCCTTCCTTTTTATTCTTTCAAATTTGAGTGACTTAATCTCTTAATTTTATCGTATTCAACGCATTTCTACAATTTATTTTACTAAAAAAACATGGGGCTAGGTTGCCCTAGTCCCATGACGTTCTTAATGTTTTAAATTAAGCTTCTTGCTCTTCATCTTTTTTACGAGATGTAGCTACTAAACCTACTGATGCTAGGATACTTAATGCTGCTGCACTAAATACTCCATATTCATCGCTTGTACCAGTGTTTGGTAATTCTTGTTGTGGTTTAGCTGGTTCTGGTGTTGTTGTAGTTGGTTCAACTTCTACTGGTTTAGCAGGAGCTGGTGTAACTGTTGCAACATAGTTTGCTTTCACAACTGTACCGTTCACGTCAACACGTTGAATTGTTACAGCTGGAGCAACACCAGTAAAGTTTGGTTCTGGAACAAATGTGATTGTTCCGTCTGGAGCTACTGTAAATGTTCCTACACCAGGAATCACTTTCGTAGTTGATCCATCTTCGAATGTTGCAGGTACTGTGTCATCAAGTGGCACATCAGAGTCACCTTCAGTGAATTTAGGTTTCGCTGTTTGTGTCTTACCTTGAACGTCAGTAGTTTCTGCATCTTCTGCAGTTGGTGTTACTGGAGTAACTGTTGGTGTGTACTTAGCTGTTACTGGAGTTCCGTTTGCCTCTTTTGCTTGAACAGTAATTCCATCTGGAGTTCCAACAAAGTCTTTATTC
>JABZYV010000006.1:0-61337 GCA_015264955.1 Streptococcus sp.
TCGTAATTTCCATTTGAATGATACATAGTAATTCCTCCTATTTCCTGAAAATCAGGTTTTGTTCTTTACAATCCATACTCTACTACCGTTTCACCAAAAGCTCCATAGACAAAAAAATCCCAATGTCCAAAGTTTGGACACTGGGATGGAATTGTAAAGTTTTTATTGGGAAATTCGTGCCACAATCGTTCCAATCATGACTTGTTCGATTTTTTCAACGAGTTCTTTAGCCGTACCAGGCATTTGACTACTAATCCAATCAAGTCCTACACCAACAAGCGCATACGTATAAAACTCAATCGAGAATTGTACCTGCTCTGCTTCTTCGCCGCTGACATTAATTTCATTAAAAATCAAATCTGTCAAAAATCGTTCCACTTCGCGTTGCAAGAGTCTCTCGACGTTTTCTTTGCTGACAGAACGATATGTGTTAAGGACAAAGTTGCGATTGTCATCCATATATTGGAATAGTGCCTCCAGGGCGTCTTGCCAATTCTCATAAGAAATATTCTCACCAAGCGTGATATGCGCTTCATTTAAATAAATCCATTCGACCAATTCATAAATATCATGGAAATGATTATAAAACGTTTGACGACTAATCCCGCATTTCTTCGTTAAATCCTGTACAGTAATCTTCGTTAACGGCTTTTCATTCATTAGTTCTTTGAGCGTATTGGCTAACATCTTTTTCACAACAAGTGTCATTTGTATCCCTCTGTTTCATGAAGAAAAAGAGCGGGTTCCCCCACTCTTTATTTTTCTAAATTCTTTTCTTGTACGATATCCCATGAGAACCCTAAGGCACCTTCACCAAGGTGAGTTCCTACAACCGGTCCAAAATACGCCAATGAAGTACGTAATTTAGGATATTGTTCTTGCATTTTTTGTCTCCACGCTTCGCCAGCTTCTGGAGCATTTGCGTGGATAATGACTAATTCATAGCCGTCACCATCTGTTGTTCCTGTTTCGTCAGCGAATAGTTGCTCAATTCGTTTCATCGCTTTTTGTTGTGTACGAATCTTCTCGAAAGGAACGATTTTCTTATCAACGAATGTCAAAATTGGCTTAATTTTCAACATAGAACCGACTAAAGCAGCCCCTGCTGACAAACGTCCACCACGTTGCAAGTTGCTTAAATCATCAACGATAAAGTAAGCTGTCGTACGGTCCACTAAACGTTGTACCGTTTCAACGATTTCTTCTGGTGAATATTCTCCAGATTTCGCCATGATAGCGGCTAGTTTTACTGCACGCGCTTGTGGTGCACAACTAATCTCTGAATCGATTGGATAAATGGCTATTTCGTCTTTCATATCTTCGGCAACAGCCACACATGTTTGGTAAGTTCCACTAATTCCACTAGAAATAGTAATAGGAATAATAGCGTCATAATCTTTTGCAAGTTCGTGGAATAATTCGTAAGTTTCCCCTACAGCTGGTTGTGTACTTGTTGGAAAGACTGGAGAACTTTTTACTTTTGCATAAAATTCTTCAGCAGTAATATCAATCTCTTCACGATAAGTTTCTTGTCCGAAAATAACAGACATCGGCAATACGTAAACACCATATTCGGCATATTCTTCTTTTGTTAAGTAAGCCGTGCTATCTGTAACTACAGCAATTTTCATCCATTCAACTCCTTTCAGTTTGAAAATTTAGATTGTTTAAGTCATAAAAACTATAAACTTTCACCCTCCAAGTATAACAAAAAAGCGTTTAACACGCAATGAATGGAAAGATTTCTTTAAGAGACTTAACATTACTTGCTCATCTTTCAAATTACAGTATAATAGAGGACAGAATTATTTATTGGAGGTACTATGGAACAAAGATCAACTCAACATCAATTAGATAAACAAAAGAAAAATGACTGGTTCTTACGATTCATTAAAGGAATGTTCATCGGGTCAGGATTTATCCTTCCAGGTGTCAGCGGTGGTGCACTTGCTGCTATCTTTGGACTTTATGAACGCATGATTGCTTTCCTAGCAAACGTCACAAAAGACTTCAAGAAGAACGTATTATTCTTCTTACCAGTCGGAATCGGTGCTCTTGCAGGTATCGTAGTTCTATCATTCGGCGTAAGTTACTTACTTGGTAACTTTGAAACAATCATTCTTTGGTTCTTCATCGGATGTATCGTCGGAACAATCCCTGCTCTTTGGAAAGAAGCTGGAAAAGAAGGTCGCTCAACACGCGATATTATCATTCTACTCGCTTCATTTATTGGTGGATGCGTACTTCTTTACTTAGGTGAAAATGCAATCGGCGGTAGCGTAGAAGCCAACTTCTTCACTTGGATGATTGCTGGTGGATTAATCGCTTTAGGAATTATCGTTCCTGGACTTAGCCCATCAAACTTCATCGTATACATGGGGATGTACAAACAAATGTCAGATGGTTTCAAAACATTAGACATGAGCGTGATTCTTCCAATCGCATTAGGTGGACTAGTAACATTAGCCCTCTTCTCAAAACTTGTACACCACATTTTCAAGAAAGCTTACCCACAATTATTCCACTTCATTTTCGGAATCGTGCTTGCTTCAACTGTAATGATCATCCCAACAAACTACGCTGGATTTGACATCGTTCAATACCTTGCTTGCGTTGTGATGTTAGGATTCGGTACATGGCTTGGCGCATTCATGGCAAAACTTGAAGACACATATAAATAACATTTCAAACAGCTTTGCGTCTCGCAAGGCTGTTTTTTTATGCCTAAAATTAACATATTTGTTAATTTCCACTCTCACTTTAAGATGTAACAATTATGTTACGTAACAAAAATGTTACATCTACTTCCCTCCTGAAACGCACACAATCTATCCCTTCTCTCTTGCCCCTTGTCGAGAATAGAACTTCCAAACTCTCTCCTCGAGTAGAGTTTAAGCCAAGAAGGCGATTATGGTATTGCGTTATCTATTAAAAAGAGAATTCGCTTATTAGACATTTATTGAAACCATAGCGGGGAATCATAGCGAATGCGAATTAAAAGCCGTTATGGATTTTATCCATTACGGCTTGTTTGAGGCTTCGAAGGAGAAAGACTACAGGCTTTCTCCGGTATCCCGCTATTTTGTTTCAATAAATAATGGCTGATAAAAAAGAATTCTCTTTCCAGCACTATCCCCACTAATACCATAATCGCCGCCCTTGGCGGTTACTAAAAGTATTGAACGCACAAAAAAACTCTCTCGAAGTGAGAGAGTTTGTAAAGTTCTTATTTGAGACCGTATTTTTTGTTGAAACGATCCACACGTCCGTCTGCTTGAGTGAATTTTTGACGACCTGTGTAGAATGGGTGAGAATCAGAAGTGATTTCCACACGTAGTAATGGGTATTCGTTTCCGTCTTCCCATACAACTGTTTCACTTGAAGTCTTTGTTGAACCTGATAAGAATTTGAATCCTGTAGTTGTATCCATGAAAACTACTGGACGATATTCTGGGTGAATTCCTTGTTTCATTTCTATTCCTCCTGCCCTGAATTATTTGCTAATCCAGAGTTATTTATTTTCGCATGCATAATGCAACACGAATATAATAACATGCTCAAATTGAATTTGCAATAGTTTTATTCATCCCCTAATTCAAGTCCGGGAATTGCGTTTAAATCCATGTTTGCAAAGTCTTTTTGCATGTATTTTGTATAGGCTGCTGCACCAATCATCGCCGCATTATCCCCGCAAAGTGATAATGGCGGGATGGAAAATGTGACTGCTGGGTAGTGTTCTTCCATCATCTGCGTCATCGCTGTACGAAGCCCCTTATTAGCTGCCACTCCTCCTGCTAACACGAATTGTTTTACAGGATACGCTTCAAGCGCACGTCTTGTTTTTTCGACAAGTACTTCTACGACACTGGCTTGGAAACTTGCGGCTAAATCTTCAGGGACAATCTCTTCGCCTTTTTGTTTGGCGTTATGCACACGATTGATGACCGCCGATTTCAATCCACTAAAACTGAAATCAAAATGGTCTTCATGAATCATCGCACGTGGGAAGTCATAAGTGTCCGTTCCTAGATGAGCTAGTTCGTCCATTTTCTTTCCACCAGGATATGGCAAGTTCAGAATACGACCAATCTTATCGTACGCTTCCCCTGCAGCATCATCTCTTGTTTCTCCGATAATTTGGAACTCGCCATCTTCTGGCATATACACAAGTTCCGTATGTCCACCACTTACTACAAGCGCCATTAG
This sequence comes from Streptococcus sp., assembly GCA_015264955.1. GTDB lineage: Bacteria > Bacillota > Bacilli > Lactobacillales > Aerococcaceae > Granulicatella. The sequence continues at coordinate 4,207 of JABZYV010000006.1, forward strand.
TGGAAATTGCAAAGGTTCCACGAGTTGGTTGGCGTAAATGTGTCCTGCCATATGGTTCACTGCTATCAGTGGTTTTCCACTCGCTAAAGCTAAAGCCTTTGCTGCAGAAATCCCAATGAGAAGGGCTCCTACAAGACCAGGACCATACGTCACCGCGATGGCATCCATGTCATCCAACGTCTTTCCTGCTTTTGCAAGAGCTTCGTCAATGACTTGTGTAATCTGTTCGACGTGATGCCGGCTGGCAATCTCTGGCACAACTCCACCAAAACGCATATGACTTTTAATTTGAGAGGCTACAATATTTGAAAGAATTGTATTTCCGTTTTGAATCACGGCTGCACTTGTCTCATCACAACTACTTTCAATTGCTAGAATCAATGTTTCTTTCATATTGCTCCTCCTATCTTTGTTCTATTTCTAAGCGATATTCAATCGCATCTTCAACTGGGTCACTGTAATAATCACTTCTCGTATGGAAGGCTTCGAACCCAAGAATTTCATATAAATATTGAGCACGCTTGTTGCTTTCGCGTACTTCTAAGAAAACAACTTTCACGTCTTTTTGCTTCAAATCGTATAAGGCCATTTGCCATAAACGTTGCGCGAGACCCTTACCTTGATAGTCTTTCACAATAACGATATTCGTAATCGTTGCCTCGTCCAACACGCTTTGGACTCCGAGAAATCCGACTAGTTGGCGTTGCATCCATACTCCGTAATACGTGTTTGTTGGATTTTCTAAATCGGCAAGGAAACTTTCGGCACTCCAATTATTTGGATGCTCGTAGTTTTCTTGCACTAATGTGACTAATGCCTCCGCCATTGCTAAATCAGCTGGATGTAATCTTGTAAATGAATACTCTGACGAATGGAATGAAGACGGTGTTTTTGGCGGTAATGCATAGAGCATTTCCACGGCATCTTCATTTTCAGGAGTGTAGTAATTTTCCTTTGTACCAACAACTTCGTATCCATTTTTGCGATAGAGCTTAATGGCTTTTGTATTCGACACGCGGGCTTCAAGCGTAATTTCTTTCTTGTCGAGCGCGCGGGCGATTTTTTCTAATGCTTTCAATAATAAAGTTGCGACATTAAAGAAGCGATAATCGTGTAGTACAGCAACATTCGTGATATGTAAATCTGTTCCCTCTGTCGTTCTCGCTCCGATGAAACCAACGATTTCCTCTTCCACTTCCAGCACAATATAAATGGCAGCTGGATTATGTGCGACGTCTTTTTCAAGAACGTCCTTTGCCCATGGAGACTCTCCGTCATAGGCCGCTTTTTCCACTTCAAAAATACGAGTGGCATCTTCTGGAAGACCGATTCTGATTTTGGCCTGCGCCCCGTTTCCAAGAATCACTCTTTTTTCAAAGTTCTCAAACTGGTCGCGAATCGGATCCATCTGTTGCGCTTCTTCTAAAAACAGTGCTTTAATTTTTTCAAACCACTGAACGAAGCGTTCTTTAAACTCGTTCCACATACACTGACCCCTTTTCTAAAGGATGCTCAGCTTGCCAATTTTCTTCTGCTTCTGCCAGTTTCAAGTACATTGGGACGAAGACGTCCGCGTCAACAGCTTCCTTATTTCTTCCTAATTCAATAAGCGATGTTGCGTGAGGGATAGCATCACTTGCTTCAAGCCACTGCGCCTCACTCACTCCTTTTTCTACGATTGCTTCTTTTGTAATCGACTGCAATTGTCCTACAAAAGTCACTCCCGCTGCATGTTCCGGCAACACTTTCACGAAATCATCCCATGAAATATGTTGTTCCGTAATCACCTTTTCAAAGCCTTCGTCAGTCTTTTGATAACCTACTGCGAAAATATTTCCACGTCTAGCATCAAAAAACGGCACAACGACTTCTCCCACTTCCACTTTAGAAGCAAGGGTCGGTAAAAAGACGTCGAGACTGGAGACTCCAACAAGTGGAATCCCCAGACTCTTCGCAAGTGTTTTTGCAACGGTAACGCCAATTCGAAGTCCTGTATAAGAACCAGGCCCTTCAGCAACAACAACCTTCGTTAAGTCTTTTGCTGTAATGCCGGCTTCTTTAAAAACGGCTTCGATGGTTGGCATAAGGAGAACACTATGTTGCAACGTGTTCTCAATCGTTTGTTCAATAATGGTACCGTCTGTCAGTTCTACAGCGACCGATAATGTCTTATTCGATGTATCTAGTGCGAGGATTGTCATACGGCACTTCCTTTCTAACTATTTCGTAAATTCATGCATGAAGGCGCTGAATGCTTCTTGGCCTTCTTTTGTTTGTTTAAAGACGCCTGCATATTCTAACACGCGGCAGAATTTTGCGCTAACCGCTTTTTGTAAAAATGCGTCTACAGTTTCTTTGGTTGGTGCTTGTGCTTTTAATTCTTTTGCCCATTCTTGGTGAATTTTTGCAACAGCTTCAAGACTTCCTTCTCCAACGAGATAGTCTCTTACTTCGCGAAGTTCACGTTCTAGACGTGGAGGTAAAATCGCAAGCCCCATTACTTCAATTAAACCGATATTTTCTTTTTTAATATGTTGTACATCCGCATGTGGGTGGAAAATTCCATCAGGGAACTCCTCTGTTGTACGGTTGTTACGTAATACTAAATCAAACTCATACGCATCTCCTTGACGGCGCACGATTGGCGTAATCGCATTATGCGGTTCACCATTTGATTCACGTAAGATTTCAAGATCTTTGTTTTCGTAGTTTTCCCATGCTTTTAGAATATCAACCGCCACTTCAAATACTTCTTCACGGTTATTTCCACGAAGACGAAGCGCAGAAAGCGGCCAATAGAGGCGTTCGATTTCGACAGTGTCAAACTTCTTAGAAATCCCAGTTTCTAAGACTTTAGCACGGTTCATTGGGAATACGTAACGTCCTCCTTGATAGTGGTTATGACTCAAAATCGATCCTCCAACAATTGGAAGTCCTGCGTTTGACCCTACAAAATAATGCGGGAATTGTGTCACGATTTCAAGGAGTCGGCTAAACGCTCCCTCGTCCACTTTCATTGGTTCTAAGTTTTCAGACAAGAAGATGGCATGCTCAGAATAATAAGCATATGGAGAATAGTGATACCCCCAAGACTCTCCGCCAAGTTCCATTCCGACAATACGGTGGTTAGCGCGACCTGGCCAGTTGATACGACCATGGTAGCCCACGTTTTCAAAGCAAAGACGGTTGGCAGGATAATTGAAGTCCTTCGACTGCGCTGCCTTGATGATTTCTTCTTTTGTTTTTTCTGGTTTTGATAAGTTAATCGTGATTTCTAAATCGCCATACTCGGTTTCTCCATTAAAGGAAATATTTTTAGCGATATCATTTACCTTAATTAAGTTTAAATCGAGCGCCATTTTATAAAACGCATCGGTCGCAACTTTTGGACCTTCTTCGTATTTCTCCCAGAATAGACGGTTCAAATCTGAAGGTTTTGGAATCACAAGGTTCATTAACTCTTGTTCAAGCCAGTCGCGTTCTTCAGAGTCGTTTGCAATCTTCCCACTTTCAACGGCAGCTTCTACTAAGTTTGCCATTGCCTCTAGTAAAGAAGGTTGCTCCACCTCTTTCGAACTTTCAAAAGATTCTTCTCCCACTAAATAAAGCACACGATTTAATAAATAGTAACGATCTTCTTTTGAAGCATACCCTGAATCAATCGCACTATCTACAAACTCTTGAATGGCCTTATTGATTTTCATAATCTTGTCCTCCTACCAACTAGTTCCTAATCGATTAATATGCACGAGCAATCCAAACCGTATGAGTGGCTGGTTTACCTGTTACGATACATTTTTCTTTTTTCACTGGAGCGTTAAATGGAATGTTACGAGTTGTGAAGCCTGTTTCTTCTTTGATTTTCGCTTCACTTTCTTCTGTTCCATCCCAACCAACTAATACCCAACCAGGTACTTCGCCAGCTTCGCGTTTTGCTTCGATATGAGCTTTCAACTCATCTAAAGAATCAATGTTTGTATATTCGTTAGAAGCACGCATTGCACGAGCTGTTTCTAACAGACGGCCTTGCATTTTATCTAATTCAGCTAAGATTCTATCTACTAAACCATCGAATCCTACTGCTACTTTTTCATCTAAGTCACGCATTTTTGTCATCACTTGATTGTTTTCCAAGTCGCGAGGTCCGCATTCGATACGCATTGGAACACCACGTAATTCCCACTCATTGAATTTGAATCCTGGTGAGTTGTCAGTGTCGTCAATCTTCACACGTAATCCAGCAGCTTTTAATTCTTTTTGAAGCTCTTCTAATTTTTCTAAGATGGCTGGATTTTTCTTCCATGGTCCAACTGGAATTAAGACTACTTGTGTTGGAGCCACTTTTGGAGGTAATACTAACCCTTGTTCGTCCCCATGAGTCATAATTAATGAACCGATTAAACGAGTAGAAACTCCCCATGAAGTTGTATGAGCGTATACATGTTCATTTTCTTTTGTTAAATATTTGATGTCGAAGGCTTCCGCGAATTTTGTTCCCATGTAGTGAGAAGTTCCCGCTTGAACGGCTTTACCGTCTTTCATCATCGCTTCGATTGAGTAAGTATCTACTGCACCTGCGAAACGTTCTGAAGGAGTTTTTTGTCCTTCATAAACCGGCACTGCTAATACGCCTTCTACGACTTCTTTGTAAATATCTAACATTCTCATTGTACGGCGACGTGCATCTTCTTCATCTGCATGTGCTGTATGTCCTTCTTGCCATAAGAATTCTGAAGTACGTAAGAATGGTAAAGTTTTCTTTTCCCAACGGAATACGTTTGCCCATTGGTTGATTTCATATGGAAGATCACGGTATGAATTGATCCAATTTGAAAAAGCTGTTCCAATCATTGTTTCACTTGTTGGACGAAGCGCTAAACGTTCTTCTAATTTTTCACCAGCTGCTTCTGTTACCCATGGTAATTCAGGAGCAAATCCTTCAATATGGTCTGCTTCTTTAGTGAAGAAGCTTTCTGGAATTAACATTGGGAAGTACGCATTACGAATGCCTTCTTCTTTAAAACGACGGTTGAACTCCTCTTGAATATGTTCCCAGATTTCATATCCGTCTGGTTTGAAAATCATACATCCACGCACTGGTGAATAGTCCATTAAATCTGCTTTTTGAATGGTTTGAATATACCATTTAGAAAAATCTTCTCTTTGTAAGTTTGTTTTTTCTGCCATCTGCTTGACTCCTTTTTCGTTTTTTGTGAAATAAAAAAAGCCACTCCCCTAAAAAAGGACGAATGACTCGCGGTACCACCTTAATTACACTTACGTTGTAAATGTCTCTTTAACATTGATAACGATGATTTCACCGGATTATTTTCATAATCACCTATTTGGTAGGTTCAGTTAAAGAGCGGGGGTTCTTTCTCAGCAATCAGAACTTTCTGTACCCATCATTTCACTTACTTTTCCATGTCCTATCGTACTCTAAACAAGGGTGGAAAGCAAGTGTTTTCTTGCTGTAAACTAGTCGTATTTTGCTGTCTTTTGAAGAAATTCCGTTAAGTTCGTTGTATGGTTATATTTAATGGCGGCACTTAAGTCTTTATCCAAGATGACTTCTTCTAAATCAATGCCGTTTACAGCGGCAATCGCAATCGTATAATGGATGACATCTGCTAGTTCTTTTCCAAGTTCAGCTTGTACTTCCCCAGTATCCCCTTCTTTTCGGCCATCGCGAATACTAATTTGCTCTGCCACTTCTCCAATTTCTTCTACTAATTTAATAAAGAGTCCTTGGTCGGCTTTTCGGTTTTTATAAACATTTGCTAAATACTCTTCATAAAGTCTTACGGTTAATCCTGACATCTAATCACACTCCAATAAAATAAGCAATAGACCATGAAGTCTATTGCTATTTTACATAATTTAATATGGAAGATAAAGGGAGAATGACGACGAAGCAGAATGACTTCACACCGTGAACTCATTCTTAGCTTCTGTCTTTCTGCCTCACATCCTTGTAGTTGAGCTCGCCATCGCAGAAATGGCGTGCGTTTCCTCAAACGTCCGCAGAACGTTTCACGTTCCTTCCGGCGTTCGAGTCCAACGTTCCATTTCTGAGCGCGATGTCTCACATCCTATCGCTTGTCAATAATCTTAGTAGCTTTATCTCCAATGATTTGGATAATAAATACCAAGATAAGGATGGCTACTGTAGCGACAAAGATGATATCCACTTTGTTTCGTGTATAACCAATGAGGTAAGCTAAGTTTCCTAATCCACCCGCACCGATAACACCAGCTACAGCTGTAGAACCGATTAACGCGATTGCAGTTACGGTAATCCCTGATACAAGTGCTGGAAGTGATTCTGGAATCAGAACTTTTGTAATGATTTGGCGAGTATTTGCCCCCATTGATTCTGCCGCCTCGATGACTCCTGATGGGATTTCATTTAACGCGATATCCACCAGACGCGCGTAAAATGGCGCTGCACTGATAATCAATGTTGGAATTGCCCCTTTAGGCCCTACAATCGTTGACATGATGGCTTTTGTAAAAGGCATCAATAGTGTCAGTAAAATGATAAATGGAATCGCACGGAAAATATTAATGATTCCACCTAAAATCAGATGAACCCATGTATTTTCAAGACTGCGACCCTTTCCTGTTAAGAAAAGAAGGAGTCCTAAAATTAATCCAATGACAAATACATAGAACGTTGGAATGAAGGTCATATAGAGAGTTTCATTAATAGCTTTAATGACATCAGGCCATACAACATTCTCGAACGAAAACATTTCTCTGAAAAGTTCATCTAGGCTTGCTGCTGCTAAAAATAGATTAAACATGCTCTAACACCTCCACGATAATTTCTGCTTGTTTAAGATATTCGATAACTTCTTCTGCTTTTGAAGATTCTTCCTCAATCAAAATAATCATGCTTCCTAATATCCCTTTTTGCGTAATATTTACCTTCGCTTGTAAAATCGATACCGTTGCATCGAGTTTACGAATCGCTTCAGATAATACGGCGTCTCCTGTACGGTCGCCTAAATACTGAATACGAACTGCTACACCTGGGCGAAGGGACGTTGAAAGATGATGGAATACCTCATCGATTTCATCATCCACACGTTCTTCTCCCACGAATTGTTTTGTAATTGGTTGTTGTGGATTTTTGAAGACTTCAATCACTTCTCCACTTTCCACTACTCGTCCTTCTTCCATCACGGCAACACGGTGGCAAATTTGACGAACGACATGCATTTCATGCGTAATTAACACAATCGTTAACCCTAGTTCTTGGTTGATTTCTACTAATAATTTTAAGATATCTTTTGTTGTCTTAGGGTCAAGCGCACTCGTAGCTTCGTCACATAAAAGGACTTCTGGATCGTTAGCTAACGCACGGGCAATCCCTACTCTTTGCTTTTGTCCCCCAGAAAGTTGTGATGGATAAGATTTTTCACGTCCGGTTAGTCCAACTAAATCGATTAATTCGGCTACCTTAGCTTTACGCTCGACTTTTGGAACGCCTGCAATTTCAAGTGAAAAAGCAATGTTTTCTTCGACTGTTCTCGACCATAAAAGATTGAAATGTTGGAAAATCATCGCGATTTTTTGACGCTCTTTTAAAAGCTCTTTGCGTTTTAAGGTTGTAATGTCTTTTTCATTAATATAAATATGGCCACTTGTAACTGTCTCAAGTCCATTTAACAAACGGATTAATGTACTTTTACCCGCACCTGAAAAACCAATCACTCCAAAAATTTCGCCTCTACTAATCTCTAACGAGACATCTTTTACAGCTTCAACCGTGCCTTGTTTCCCAGTATATGTTTTGGACACGTTCTCTACTCGAATCATTGTTTCACTCCTTAATGGTCAAAAGGGAGCGGAAAGTACAAGGCTTTTGGCTTTGTATCTTTCCACTCCTCTTGTTCTCTTACTATTTTTTATTATTTCGCAGGAATTACAGAACCATCTGTATATTTTTCGTTGATGAATTTACGGATTTCATCACTTTGTAACGCTTTGATTAAAGCTTGAATTTTTGCTTTATCTTTATCAGCAGGTTTTACAGCGACTAAGTTAGCGTATGGTGAGCTTCCATCTTCTAAAGCGATTGAATCTTTCACTGGTGAAAGTTTAGCATCGATTGCGAAGTTTGAGTTGATAATCACTGCATCCCCTTCATTATTTTCGTAAGTTGATACTAACAATTCAGGTGCGATTTCTGTTTTGATTTGGATATTCTTTGGATTTTCAGCAATGTCGCTTAATCCAGCAGTTACAGGATCCACACCATCTTTTAATTTAATCAATCCAGCTTTTGTGAAGAAGCTTAAGAAACGACCTACTTCAGCAGGGTTTGTTGATGCATATACCACTGCGTTATCTGGTAATTCTTTTAATGATTTATATTTCTTAGAGTAAATTGCCATTGGTTCGATATGAACGTTCCCTACAGAAACTAAATCTTGGTTATGTTCTTTGTTGAATTTGTCAAGATATGGAGTGTGTTGGAAGTAGTTTGCATCCGCATCTCCTCCGTAAACGATATTGTTTGGAGTTACGTAGTCATTTACGATGTTAATGTCTAATTTGTACCCTTCTTTTTCTAAGAGTGGTTTAGCAGCTTCTAAGATTTCAGCGTGAGGTGCTGGTGAAGCGACTACTTTAATTGTTTTGTCTTCTGCTTTTGCAGCTTCTGTTGTGCTTTCTGATTTTGCTGAGTTGTTTCCGCATGCTACTAATGCTGTTGCTAAAAGTCCGAATGTTGTTGCTTTGAATAATTTATTAAATTTCATGTTATAAGTCCCCTTTTTGGTTAAATGATTGTTCTTTGTTTGGAAACCACATGCGCGCTTCGTGATTTCCAACAGATGTTGCTCTGTCCATGTTGGTTTGGGCCATAAAAAAAGCTTCCCCTCTACACACTAGAGGCGAAGTTTTCGCGTTACCACTCTAATTCCGATAAACCTCACAGTTTACCGCTCCAAAAGTACGTTGCATGGTGCAAGATACCCTTGTACGTTATCGAGTACAAATCGCAAAAGCTTCATCACCTTTGTTGCTCCCAGACCATTTTCAATAAATTGCCCCGTATCCTTTCCCACCAACCGGATTCTCTTTAACGTTCTTCTTTATTTACTTATCTGTTCATTGCATTGTTTTATCTGATGAAATTACTATAAACGATGGTGGTATTCTGAGTCAATGCGAAACTCGTTATTTGATTATACCTGTTTTTCAGAACTCGTTATAACTTTTATGCATATAGTTTCAAATAAAAAAAGAAGGAACGCAAAAACGCACTCCTTCTGCTAATTTCAACTATTTCTTCAAGAACTTTCTCATTGAAAGAACTGAACCAAACGCACCGATAAGAACACCGATGGCAACCATTCCTGCTGAAACATAAATCAAGAATGGATTTGGATCGAGTAGGCTAAAGCTTGATCCAGAGAAGAAATCTGAACCGCCTTTATACACCCATAGGTATACAGACCATACTAATCCGATTGGGATAATTGAACCGATTAATCCAATCATACCGCCTTCTAAGAAGAATGGCCAACGAATGTAAGCTTTTGTCGCCCCTACAAGACGCATGATTTCGATTTCTGTTCTACGTGCATAGATTGTTGCACGTATTGTATTTGAAATTAAGAACATCGCTAACGCTAATAGTCCTAAAATAACAACTGCCCCAATATTACGAGCTGTCGCAATGATACGGAATAAGTTATCCGCACGAGCTTCCCCGTAACGAACACGCGCTACATAGTCCATGCCTTCGATTTGTTTCGCAATAGCACTTGTTTTTTGTGGTTCCACTGCTTTTACGTCGAACGCATTACGAAGTGGGTTCGCATCATTTTTAAATAATGATAACTCTTCCCCGAAGTTCTTTGTTACGTCTTCTAACTCTTCGTCTTTAGAACGGAAAGTGATAGACTCAACGCCATCTAAGGCTTTAATTTTTGCTTCTAATTCATCTGTTTTTGTTTGGTCCGCTGCCAAATCAATAAACACACGTACGTTTACGTCATTTTCAATATCTGAACCGATTTTATTAACGTTAAATAGAAGTGATACGAACACCCCTACGATTAATAAGATCATTGATACTGCAGAAACAGCACCAAATGTCATCAATCCATTTCTGAAAAGACTCTTGAAGGCGTCACGTATATGACGACCCATAGTTCTAATCTTCATATCCGTATTCCCCCTGTTCTTGGTCACGTACAATTTGACCATTTTCAATCGCAATTACACGATGCTTTTTCTCGTTAACGATTTGGCTATTGTGTGTTGCCATTACGATTGTTGTTCCTTGTTCGTTGATACGCTCAAGGATATCCATAATTTCCATTGACGTTTCTGGGTCAAGGTTCCCTGTTGGCTCATCGGCAATTAGGATTCCAGGTGTATTCACAATTGCACGAGCAATCGCTACACGTTGTTGTTCCCCACCAGACAATTCATTCGGGAAATTGCTCATACGGTGTTTTAGGTTTACTAACTCTAAAACATCTTCTACACGGCGTTTAATTTCACGAGGTGATTTTTCAATAACCTCCATCGCATATGCCACGTTTTCGTATACAGTTTTATGTTGTAAGAGTTTAAAGTCTTGGAAGACAACCCCTACATAACGGCGTAAGTATGGAATTTGACGATCTTTAATTTTCATCAAATCATATTTACCTACACGAATTCTACCTTTAGTCGCTTTTTCTTCGCGATACATCATTTTAATGAAAGTTGATTTACCTGCACCAGAAGGCCCTACTACATAAACGAACTCTCCATCCTTAATTTGGATAGATAAATTATTAATAGCAGTGATTCCTTTATTATATTTCTTAGTTACATTCATCATTTCAATCATAAACTCACCAGCTTTCTAATCCTTCGATATTTTAATCCTCCCTATTATAGCACCCGAATATTACAACCCCTTCACATAAGATTACAGAAATATTAAAATCAGGATACGAGGGCGAACGCTCAGGGACGAATCATTGGAAACAAACACCGCAAGGGACTTGGAACAAGTCGTGCGGATGTTTGTTGAAATGGACGTCGGCCCTGTGAGCCCGAGTTCAACTTCAGGATACGAGGAAAAGCGGTTAGAAACGGACCACTGGACCGGAGCGACGTAAAGAACGTGAAACGTTCTGCGGACGACTCCGGGAAGTGGACGCCGTTTCTGCTTTTCCGAGTTCAACTACTCAGGATACGAGGGAAATCCTTCACAGTGCGAAGGATTTGGGTGTGGGCATTGCTTCTCGTATACTCATTCATCCCTGTAAGACAATACTTTACTCTATATCAGCAGTATTTACTCAACATCAAGAAAGTCAATAAACCACTGTGCCTATATCAATAAGCTTTTCTCCTTCGTTATAACGGGAAGTTTCATCCCATAATAATACAGATAATTAAAACGAACTTAAAACAATTTGCCTTGCAATATTAAAACACCTAGCTCTCACTAGGTGCTTCCTACTATTATTCTTCAGTTGCTTTCGTTCCCTCAAGCGTCCATTTTAAGTACGCATCCATAAACGGATCCAAATCTCCGTCCATAACTGCCCCAATATTTCCTGTCTCATATCCAGAACGTAAATCTTTTACCATTGAATAAGGATGGAACACATAGTTACGAATTTGAGACCCCCAGGCGATGTCTTTTTGCTCGCCACGGATAGCTGCTAATTCAGCTGCCTTCTTCTCTTCTTCTAATTGGAACAATTTTGCCTTCAACATCGCCATCGCTTGGTCTCTGTTTTTAAATTGAGAACGTTGCGCCTGACTCTGCGTCACGATTCCCGTTGGAATATGCGTAATACGCACCGCAGAAGACGTCTTATTAATATGTTGTCCACCGGCACCACTTGCACGGTACACGTCGATTTTTAAGTCATCTGGGTTAATTTCAATATCAATATCTCCGTCCATTTGCGGAACAACATCCACTGAACAGAAGGATGTATGACGTTTCCCAGCCGCATCAAATGGTGAAATACGAACGAGACGATGCACGCCTTTTTCAGAACGTAAGTACCCGTATGCATTCAATCCCTCAATTGACAAGGTTACAGATTTAATCCCTGCTTCGTCCCCATCTTGATAATCCACTGTTTCCACACGGTAGCCATGTTTTTCAGCCCAACGCATATACATACGCAGTAGCATGCTTCCCCAGTCTTGTGATTCCGTACCACCAGCACCTGGATGGATTTCCAAAATCGCACTGTTCTTATCATGAGGACCGTTCAGCAACATACTTAATTCGTACTGTTGCAAGTCCTTCTCAAGGGCCTCTATTGCGTCAACGATTTCCGCATGCACTTCTTCATCTGGCTCTTCTTTATACATTTCAAATAACAAACCTGTCTCTTCATGCGCCAATTCCATCTTATGGAACGTATCATAAATAGCCTTTAATTCATTATTCTTTTGAATGACTTGATTCGCTTTTTCGCTATCATCCCAAAATGATGGTTCAGACATCTCTTGCTCGTAGGCAGCGATATCTTCTTCTAAGCGATCTAAGTCAAAGAGACCTCCTATAACTGATGATTTGTTCGTTCATGGCCTCAAGCGCATTTCTAATTTCACTAATTTCCATACTGACCTCTTTCTAAAAGAAAACGGCGAAATGCTTCGCCGTCTCCCTTTGTTATTAAGCTTTTTCTGAATCGTCGTCAGAAGTTCTGTCATGACCTGTAGCCACTACACTGCGAACTCCTTGAATTTGTTCACGTTGTAAGTTTTGACGAATTTGAGATTTCATCAAGATACGTGTTACATCATAGTCGATTGCAGCAATCATTTGTTGGAATCGTTCGTAACCTTCTGTTTGGTACTCTGTTAATGGATCGATTTGAGCGTATCCACGTAAACCAACGCTTTGACGTAATTGGTCCATATCATCGATGTGATCTGTCCACTTACGGTCAACCACACGTAGGATAACTACTTTTTCGAACTCAAGCATTTGATTGTCACCATTCAATTGCTCTTGTTTTTCTTTGTAGATTTCCATTGCTTTTTCGTTTAAGATTCCTTCGATTTCAGTAGCTGATTTGCCTTCTAAATCGCTAATTGAAAGTTCATCTGGAGCACAGATTGAGTTGTGAGCAAAGTCCACAATTCCTTCTAAGTTCCAATCTTTTTGGTCTGTCAATGTATGACTTTCCACAACGCGGTGGATTGTACGACGGATCATACCTTTTGTCACTTTTTCAAGTGAGTTTTCTTCGTTAATAATTTGTAGACGTTGTGAATAGATGATTTCACGTTGTTCACGCATAACCTCATCGTACTCTAGGACGCTTTTACGAGTATCGTAGTTGTTCCCTTCAACACGTTTTTGTGAAGATTCTACTTGTCTTGTTAACATCTTGCTTTGGATGAAGTTATCGTCGCCTTCATCTGTTAAGTTTAGACGTTCCCAGATTGCTTGCATTTTTTCTCCACCGAAACGTTTCATCAAATCATCTTCTAATGATAGGTAGAATTGTGTTGCACCTGGGTCCCCTTGACGTCCACTACGTCCACGTAATTGGTTATCGATACGACGGCTTTCGTGACGTTCTGTACCGATTACGCAAAGTCCACCAAGTTCTTTCACGCCTTTACCAAGCTTGATGTCAGTACCACGTCCGGCCATGTTTGTCGCGATTGTTACAGCGCCACGTTGACCAGCTGACATGATAATTTCTGCTTCTTTAAAGTGGTTTTTCGCATTTAATACTTCGTGCGGAATTCCTTCTGCGCGTAGTAAGTTAGATAGCAATTCACTTGTTTCAACGGCAACCGTACCGACAAGGATTGGTTGACCTGCCTCATGACGTTGTTTGATATCTTGTACCACCGCACGGAATTTACTACGTAATGATGGGTAGATTAAATCGTGGCCATCGATACGTTGTACAGGACGGTTTGTTGGAATCGCAATAACGTTCATGTTGTAGATTTCTCTGAATTCTTCTTCTTCAGTCTTCGCAGTACCTGTCATCCCTGACAATTTACGATACATACGGAAGTAGTTTTGGTAAGTGATTGTCGCCATTGTCTTAGACTCGTTTTCAACTTCAACGCCTTCTTTAGCTTCAATCGCTTGGTGAAGACCATCTGAGTAACGACGACCTTCCATGATACGTCCAGTAAATCCATCAACGATTTTAACTTTACCTTCATCCACCACATAGTCGATGTCGCGTAACATAATGTAGTTCGCACGTAACGCTTGGTCGATATGGTGAACAAGTGCTGAGTTATCCACGTCATAAAGGTTTGGTAAGCGGAATGTTTGTTCAGCTTTGTTAATCCCTTCGTCTGTTAATGAAATTGTTTTAGAAGTTAAGTCGATTGTGTAATCTTCTTCCTCTTTTAATCCTTTAACAAACATATCTGCACGTTGGTATAACACTGTTGATTTTTCAGCTTGTCCTGAAATGATCAATGGAGTACGCGCTTCGTCGATTAAGATTGAGTCTGTTTCATCGACAACTGCGTAGTTCAATGGACGTTGTACCATTTGTGATTTGTAAACCACCATGTTATCACGTAAGTAGTCAAATCCTAATTCACTGTTTGTGCTGTAAGTGATGTCTGCAGCATATGCGGCACGTTTTTCTTCTGAAGACATTCCTGTTAAGTTTAACCCAACAGTTAGTCCTAAGAAGTTGTATAACTCACCCATTTCGCGCGCGTCACGAGTTGCTAAGTATTCGTTAACGGTAACTACGTGAACACCGTCGCCTGATAATGCGTTTAAGTATACAGGCATTGTCGCTGTTAAAGTTTTACCTTCACCAGTACGCATTTCCGCAATGTTACCGTCATGAAGTGTAATCCCACCCATGATTTGAACTTTATATGGGAATAAGCCTAATACACGTTTAGCTCCTTCACGTACTAACGCGAATGCTTCAGGAAGAAGTGCATCAAGAGACTCCCCTTGAGCATATCTTGCTTTATATTCTTCTGTTTTTACTGGAAAATCAGCATCTTCTAATGCAGCCATTTGAGATTCTAACGCAATTACTTTATCCGCTAGTTTTCCTAAACGACGTAATTCACGCTTATCATTTTCAACTAACTGTCTCAAAAAATTTGCCATTTAATTAACTCCTTTTTTATTTTCACCACTATTTTTAAATCGGTGAACATTTTAAATCTCATAAAAGTACTACAAATAGGTGGCTACACCTATTGCATCTTATTCATTTTACCATTGTTTAGCTAATTAAGAAAGCAAAAAAAGGCGACTTTTTTCAAAGTCACCTGATTTTTTTACAATTTTACGTCAAAGAAACCCAATTTTCTATCCAAACGGAAAGTTATTTATGCTTTAACTCCGTTTTCTTTCGCTAAAATCAGTACCCTTTCTGTTCATAACAAAAAAAGGTGGCTTTTTCAAGCCACCTAAAATTTTATTAATTTGTTTCAATCAAACCATATTTTCCATCTTTACGACGATAAACAATGTTTGTTTCGTTCGTTTCAGCATCTTGGTAGATAAAGAAGTTATGTCCTAACATGTTCATTTGAAGAACAGCTTCTTCGCTATCCATTGGTTTCAAATCAATTCGTTTTGTACGAACGATTTCTAATCCTGTTTCCTCCTCTTCAGGCACTTCTGGAAGTGGTGGTAACACAACATCGAATCCTTTTTCGCGAGATTTACGATTGATTTTAGTTTTATGTTTACGAACTTGTCTTTCAAGTTTATCGACTACCAAGTCAATACTTCCATATAAATCAATTGAAGTTTCCTCGGCACGTAGAACTAAATAAGGAAGTGGGATCGTAACTTCAACTTTTGCAGTCTTTTCAGCGTAGACTTTCAAGTTGACATATACAGTCGCATTAGCAACGTCAGTAAAGTATTTTTCTAATTTGCTAATCTTCTTTTCAGCGTATTGACGAATCGCTTCTGTGACCTCAATATTTTCTCCACGGATATTATATTTAAACATAATACTCTCCCCTTTCATCTGGAAAACCAGATTTGAAGAAATACCCTAAGGACCACTCTTAGGAATTGCTTCGTTTGATTTCTATAGTTTTATTATAAAGCATGCACAGGGCTTTTACAACCGTTTTCAAGAATTCTTTCATTAAGAATTGTTAAGGAAAAACGGTATTTTTGAGGACTTTTCTTTGGCGATATTTTGTTTTCACGAGATGAAAAATTATACAGCATTGAAGATTAGAATCATTCCCAACAAGAATCTCCTATCCCCTTTAATCATCTCCCTCCTTTCTAGAAAGTCTTAGATTCCTAGTTAAAACAACACAGAATCTCCATTGACAGAAATCGTTTTCAACGATATAGTGAAATAGTAAACAAATTATAAAGGAGTTATGATTATGGAAAAAGTATTTGCTAGTCCGTCTCGTTATGTTCAGGGGAAAGATGTTCTTAAAACTGGTCTTTCTCACATTTTGGCCCTTGGGGATCGTCTTCTCCTTCTTTGCGACCCTATCGTTTATGATTTAGTCGGTAAAGACCTTGAAGAAAACCTCGTAAAAGAAGGCGCGTTTGTTCATCGTGAAATCTTCCATGGTGAAGCAACCAATGACGAAGTTCGCCGCGTTGCTGAAGTAGTGAAGGAACATCAACTAAACGTAGTCATCGGCTTAGGTGGTGGTAAATCGATCGATACAGCCAAAGCCATTGCGGATGATTCTAATTGTCCGGTAGCGATTTTACCAACGATTGCTTCAACTGACGCTCCAACTTCTGCCCTCTCTGTTATTTATTCAGCAGAAGGCGTGTTTGAACGCTATCGTTTCTACAAGAAAAACCCAGAATTAGTATTAGTGGATACAAAAGTCATTGCCAATGCTCCTGTTCGTTTATTAATCTCAGGAATTGCCGATGCGCTTGCTACTTGGGTTGAGGCTCGTGCAGTCATTGAAGCACAAGGCGGCACAATGGTCGGTCAAGTGCCAACGATTGCTGCAGAAGCCATCGCTCGTGTCTGCGAAAGTACTTTATTCGAAAATGGTCTACAAGCCGTAGCCGCAGCAAACGCCAAAGTAGTTACTCCTGCTTTAGAAGCTGTAGTCGAAGCCAACACCCTCCTCAGCGGTATCGGTTTTGAATCAGCTGGATTAGCAGCAGCGCATGCCATCCATAACGGATTCACAGCGATTCATGGAGACATCCATACTCTTACTCACGGTGAAAAAGTAGCTTACGGTACATTGACACAACTGTTATTAGAAAATCGTCCAAAAGAAGAACTCGATAAATACATTACTTTCTATCAAGCACTTGGATTACCAACAACGCTGAAAGAAGTAAAATTGGATTCTGTTCCTTATGAAGACTTACTCAAGATTGGAGCCCTTGCAACACAAGAAGGCGAAACCATCCACCAAATGGCCGTTGACTATACTGCCGAAGATGTGGCAAATGCCCTACTTGCTCTTAACCAATATGTCACTACAAGATTTTAAAAATAACTAAATCCACTCGAATAGCCCAAGCAGATTTCTGCTTGGGCTATTTTTATCGATTGGTTTTATATCATGCATGATACGTATCACGCATGATACACTTTTATCTAAATAATGTCAGAGACTCCACTTCTTCAACACCCATTTCCGTTAATGCTTTTGCGGCAAGGTGTAAAGTTGCGCCTGTCGTATAAACATCATCTACTAACAAGACCTTTTTTGGAACCACAACATTCTCTTTTATTTTGAAAGGTTGTTTTAGTTGCAGACGCTCCTGCCTTGTCTTCTCCGATTGTTTCTTACCACTGCCAATATGTTCTAAAAGCAAAACGGTAGGAACACGACACTGTTTCAGTAAAGTTGGAATCGTCTCAAATTCTCTTTTTCTTAGACTCGCTTTGGACGAAGGTAATGGACAAAGAACGAAGCCCCTCTTTTGATACTTAAGCAACTCTTGTCTTAATTCCTTTTTCACCAACGTCATCACTCTTGTATCTCCTACAAATTTGAATAACTCCATAAACTTCCGCCCCGCCTCGTCATAAGCATATAAGGCCGTATTCTTTAGGAGTACCGCTTCTTTTACTTGATGCCATTTTTGACAATCCGGGCAGACTTCTACTTTTGTCATCAACCTCCCACATTCTAGGCAAGTTGGATGCTGTTTTAATTCCATAAACGGATGCTCACAATTGACGCAGACGCACTTTCTGTTTGCGCCTAGTAAAAACGATAGTATCGGCTGGGCTCGTTCAACTTCTTCCCCGCACCATAAACATTTCATTTACCTTCCCTCCCAAGAAGCGCTTGTCGATTTAAGTCTTCGATTTCCTTGATTGCCTGGACCATCGCCTTTGTTTTCCCATTATGAAAATATACAACTTCTCCTGTTTGGCATTCTGCGGTCCGGCCAACACGTCCTGCAATTTGCACGAGAACTTCTCTTGAGAACTCCTCTTCGTGTGCATTGACGACACAAACATCGACTCCTGGAAAAGTCACTCCCCGCTCTAGAATCGTTGTTGTCACTAGAAAATCGAGTTTTCCTGCTCTCATCTGTGCAATTCGTTCCTGGCGATATATTTCTTTAGAACTAACCGTCTCGAATTTTGCATTTGGGAACTGTCGTCTAAGTGCTGCTTCTATCGGACCTAGAAGTGTAATCCTTGGTACAAATAGCAAAAATCGTTTTCCCTCTTTTAAATGTTCCTCTATAAACCGCTGCACCGGTTTAGGTACTTTTTTCTTTTTCAGCTTTTTCTCTAAGTCTCCGATATAACTCATCGTCGGTACTACTAATGGTTTCTTATGATATCGCTCTGGCAATAAGGATACCGACAACTCTTTTCGTTTAATTCTTCTCTCTAGCGTCTGGGACGGGGTCGCCGTTAAATACAGCAGGCAACCGTCCTCTTTCACCGCACGATGAACCGCCCGAATCAGTAACTCATTATCCCGATAAGGAAATGAGTCCGTCTCATCAATCACGACCAAATCAAATGCGCGGTAGAATCTTAGCATCTGGTGCGTCGTCGCAATCGTCAGCGGCACTCGCTTGTAACCTTCTTCGGACTGTGAATGAAGTACGTTTTGCTCGACTGTTGGGAAAGCTTCCTTCAAACGAGGCGCAAGTTCCACACATACATCAATTCTTGGTGCGGCAATGGCGACTCTTTTTCCTTGTTGCAACATCCATTCGATGCTCGCAAAAATCATCTCCGTTTTCCCAGAACCTGTCACGGCCCAGAGTAGGTGTTCACGGAATCCTGTGTGCTTTACGACATCCAGACACTCCAAAGAGAGCTGTTCCTGTTTGGAACTCAAAGTATGTTTATAGTGCGCTAATGTTCCTGTTCTTTTTGGAAAAGGCTGCTCTTCTTCAGGAGTCGCAATCACCACGCTACAAGCCTTCACCTTTCCCATCCCAATACACTTCAAGCAATACCAACATTCACCGTCTTCACAATTCAGGCAAGGCCCTTTGGCAAATTCCAACGGATCCGTATTCCCACAAAACTGGCACTCTTTCTTCCTGTTTTTCACGGTAATCCCAACCTCTAGCACTGCATTAGTAGAAACTTCATGCTCTTTTAGCATCGATTGATAGACCGCTTGAATACGTCCAACCGCTCCTTCCATCCCACTCACCTCACCCCTAACTACGCAAAAAAATCAGAAGAAGATTTCTCTTCTTCTGATTTTTGTTTGAAAGGAGTGCTTCTATTATGAGAAGAATGCGAGTAATACCCCTGCAGCAATCGCACTACCGATAACTCCGGCCACGTTTGGTCCCATTGCGTGCATTAATAAGTAGTTACTTGGGTCTTCTCTTTGTCCTTCTTTTTGTACAACACGAGCGGCCATTGGTACGGCAGATACCCCTGCAGCACCGATCATTGGATTGATTTTACCGCCAGATAATTTGTACATCAATTTACCCATTAGAACCCCAGCTGCTGTTCCTCCAGCAAACGCGATTAATCCTAATAAAGTAATTTTAAGAGTCGATACTGATAAGAATAATTCCCCTGTTGCTTTCGCTCCAACGGTTAACCCTAAAATAATGGTTACCCCGTACATCATCGCATTTTGTAGAACCTTTGTAATGTTTGGAACTACCTTAATTTCTTTAATTAAGTTACCGAGCATTAAGCATCCTACTAACGGTGTTGCACTTGGTACTAATAAGCTGACAAAAATTGTAACAATGATTGGGAAAAGAATTTTTTCCGTTTCACTCACTTTACGGTTTTCTGTCATCTTAACAAGACGTTCTTTCTTCGTCGTGAGCGCACGAATAATTGGCGGTTGAATAATTGGCACAAGCGCCATGTATGAGTACGCTGCTAGGGCGATTGCTGGTAATAAGTGCGGTGCAAGTCTTGTCGTTAAGAACAAGGCTGTTGGTCCATCCGCACCCCCGATAATCCCTACTGAAGCAGCTTCTTGCGGTGTCATCCCCCACATTACTGAAAGGAAGAATGCGACGAAAATACCGAATTGAGCTGCCCCACCAAGCAAGATGGTTTTTGGATTAGCAAGTAGCGGACCAAAGTCTGTTGAGGCCCCTAAGCAAAGGAAAATCATCGGTGGATAAATCCCAAGGTTTGTTCCTTGATATAAGTAATACAAGAGTCCACCAGGTCCATTTTCAGTAGGAGCATCCATCAACCCTGCTAATGGTAGGTTTACAAGGAGCATCCCGAATGCAATCGGAACCATTAAATATGGCTCATACCCTCGTTTAATCCCTAGATATAGAAACACGCAGGCAATAATTAACATAATGATATTTTGAATTGTTAAGTTATAGAGCCCACTCGTTTCAATCAACTGTTGAATGACTTCCATAAACCATCGCCTCCTAAATCGTTAAGAGTGGTTGGTTCGATTCGACAGATTCATTACTTGATACATGAATTGCTTTCACAACACCATCAGCCGGAGCAAGGATTTCATTTTCCATCTTCATGGCTTCTAAAATCACAAGTACATCTCCTTTTTTCACTGCATCACCGACATTTTTATTGACCGATAATACAATCCCTGCCATTGGAGCAGGCACCACTTCACCGTCCCCTGTTGGAGCAGGTGCTGGCGCAGCTTTCTTTTCTTCCACTGGCGCGCTAGGTGCTGGAGTTGGAGCTGCTGCTAATTTTTGTGTTGCTTCTTCATTTGAAATTTCTTTTAGTGAGACGATAAATGTTTCGCCATTCACTTCTACTTCGTATTTTTTCATTTAGTCCACCTTCTTTTCAATCGATACAATTTCAAAGTGCTTGTCCGGAACATCCGCACTCGCTTTTGTTAAAGCGACCAGTGCGGCAACTCGAGCAAGTTTATTCGTTTCAAATAATGTCCCATCATTTGTTGGAGTCTCAGGTTTCACCTCAACTGGTTTACCTACAACTCCAGCTGTTGGATGACTCTTTGCTTCCAGGATTTGGATAACTTTAGAGCTTCCTTGCATGAGAAACATTAGAATCGTCAACATCACAAACACAATTCCCATTGAAACGATTGTGATCCATAGGATTTCTAATAAACTTAAGTGCATAACTCTCTCCTCACTTTACAGTCGCAAAAATCTTCACGATTTCAGATGGTTTTTGCCATTGTCCATTCTTCTTGAGCAAGAATTCTTTGCCGACTTTAGGGAAGAGTGCGTAAGTTAAGACATCTTCGTCACTTCTTGCTAAATCTCCAAGTTCTGCTTTGAGTGTTTCGAATTCTGGTGGCAAGTGGTTTGCTGGTCTGTCACTGATGACTTCTTGGTCACCAATGATGCTTCTTCTGAAGCTTTCTTGAATTGGTACTGGTGATTGTCCATAAGAACCAAGTAAGTAAGATTTCACTTCATTTGAAACCACTTTGTAGCGTTGGCCTGTAAGAACGTTCATCGTTGCTTGTGTTCCCACCATTTGGCTCATTGGAGTTACGAGTGGTGGATATCCAAGGTCTGCTCTTACTTTAGGTACTTCTTTTAATACTTCTTCGTATTTATCTGTTGCGCCCGCTTGCGTTAATTGAGAATACATATTTGATAACATTCCACCAGGCACTTGATATAAAAGCGCACGTGGGTCTGGAGTTAACATTTTTGGATTCAAAGTTCCATCTTTAATGTATTTATCTTTAATTTCTCGGAAGTGGTCTGCAATAGGTTCTAATTTTGCCAAATCAACGGAGATGTCATAGCCTAATTCGCGAAGAGCGATGACTAATGATTCCGTTGGTGGTTGGCTTGTCCCTTCACTAAGTGGTGAAAGGGCCGTGTCGATTCGGTCTGCACCAGCTTCAATGACTGCTTGATAAGTGAGTTGTGCAATACCGCTTGTGCAGTGTGTATGCACGACGATTGGAACTGTAATCACTTCTTTTAATGCGCGAACGAGCTCAATACCACGAGCTGGTGTTAAAATTCCGGCCATGTCTTTCACACAGATAGAATCCGCACCCATTTCTTGCATTTTTGCTGCTAGTTCTTTGTAGTATTCAATCGTGTGCGCATCACTAATCGTATAGCAAATTGTCATTTGTGCTTCTTTACCTGTCTTCTTCACAGCATTTAGTGAAGCTTCCAAGTTACGAACGTCATTTAACGCATCGAAAATTCTGAAAATATCAATCCCGTTTTCTGCTGATTTTTCGACAAATTTTTCCACCACATCATCAGCATAGTGACGATATCCTAAAATATTTTGTCCGCGTAATAACATTTGGAGTGGTGTCTTCTTTAAATGTTTTTTCAAGGTGCGAAGTCTGTCCCATGGGTCTTCGTCTAAGAAACGAATACATGCATCAAACGTTGCTCCACCCCAACATTCCAAAGAAGCAAATCCTGCTTCGTCTAATTGATCTAAAACAGGGAGCATATCTTCAATTCGCATACGGGTTGCCATCAAAGATTGATGGGCATCCCGTAAGATTGTATCTGTAATTCCTATTTTTCTAGTCATCACCGAACACTCCTTCCACTATAATACGTCGATAAAGCGTTCGATTGTCTTGATGCTTTCAAGGGCATCTTGAGGAATTTGATGTTCTGGATTTGCATCATTAAATGCTTTCAAGTAGTCTAGACGGAATTGCATACGATCACGAATTAATTCAGCGTATTCGCCATTCATGTCAGGCACTTCATATCCTTCTACTGGTAAGTATTCCATTCCTGGAAGTCCACCGAATAATTCGAAGTGTGCTTTACCATCGACTACAGTTTCGATGACGCCAAGAGAAACTTCTTTTGTCACTTTCTTACCTAGGTAGTCTCCTGTATTGATAATGTAGCAATCTACTCCTTTATCAAATAAAGCTTTGAATTTTTCGTAGTCTTCTACTAATGGATATACACGGAATGGATTTGCATATGGTTCGATAACGAGCGCATCTAAGTTTGCCCCAGCTCCTGTATTTTCAGCAGTAGAACGTTTTGTCATTAATGTACATCCTAAAATAGATGCTAAACGTGGATCTGTGATTTTCACTAATGGTGGTAGTGCATCATCTTTCATGATCCAGAAAATAGATTGAATTGGTTCTTGAATCTTATCAACACGGTTTGGTGTTGAATAACGAGATTTAATGGTACGTCCGTTACCGTTACGAATATCTTCTGTTACTAATACTTTACGGCCGTTTTCATCCAGAGTCACACCACAGTTTTGAACCGTTACAAAGTAATCTTGTTCTCTGTGACCTGCTGGATAGTCATTTGTTTTGTCGAAGTAAGAAGGTTCCAAAGCTACAGATGAACCATCTTCTACCGAAATCACAAATGCATCGTCGTGTAATACTTCAATGTCGTATTTATCGTCATGTTTTGCGTGTGTTAATGTAGACTTACCTGATCCAGATAATCCGAAGAAGCTTGCAACGTAAGAATCGCCTTCTTTACGGAAAATCTTCAAACCACCGTGACAAGAAACGTAGTTGTTACGAGCGGCAGTTGCCCATGCTAATGTTAACGTTCCTTTCTTGATTTCCCCAAAATAACTCATTCCTAAAATTGCAGCACAGTTATGTTTTGTATCAAAAAATGCTAATCCATCTGGGTAATCAGGATGTCTCCAAGTTGGGTCGAAGAAAATGAAAATATCATTTTCGTCATATTGTTTAGACGCATCATAACGTCTCTTATATTGGTCATTGAAAATTTGGAAGTTCAATAACCATGAGTACAAGTTGTTAATGTGTTCTTTAGGCATTGTGATATGCGCCTTCACCATAAAGTCTTCATCAAGACCTACAACGGCTGTACCCTTAATAAACGGTTTGAACGAACTGTTATAAATCTCTTCACGAATGATTGGAATAATCTTTGCATCTTCTGCTGGATTATTACCCAAAATTCGACGAGCTTTTGCAGTACGTCCTACAACGCTCCCATCAACAACCGTAAGAATATGTGCATCCTCCGGTAACCCTAAATCCTTTGCGTTTGCAACGAACGCATCTAACACTGTTGTATTAGGTGCATGTGACGCTAATTCATACGCCTCTGCCAGAGTCGGAATTTCAGTCGCATTGTTCGAATAAAAAGCTGGTTCAATAGTTGCCTTCAATTGCGAAAGATGCGGATTGCTCTTGCGTATAGTGTCTGTAGCGAAACGATCAATTGTTGCCATAATATCAACCTTCCTATCTTTTTATTGATACTTTAATTATACACGAAAACGCTTTAAATGTAAGCGTTTTTTGTGATTTTTTTTGCTAATTTCTCCATTTTTTTCTTTTAATTGTTGGAATCTCGTCCAAAAGTAGCGAATCGCTCCCAAACAAAAAAAGAACGGGTTACCGCATGTGGTAACCCATTCTTTTAAGCTTTTTCTTTAAAATTCATTTCAAAACACATTCCTTCTGCTGTTGCAAAGAAGCGGTGTTCAATTTGTTCACGTTCGAGCAACTGATGAACACTATAGAGTCCTACTCCATTTCCTCCGCCAGTCGTTCCTTTTGAGGATGGTAAGAGTGAAAATGCTGTTTCAATTTGCTCTTTCGTTAGTGGAACACATGGATTTTCAATCGTCAAACTTTGATCCTTTAGCTCCACTCGAATAACCCCTTCTTTTGATGAGTGTTTAATGGCATTCATCAATAAGTTATTCCATACATTTCGAAAGGCGATTGGGCTCGCTTCAATCGTGAATGGTTCGATGTTTTCTTCAAGCACTAGTCCTTTTTCTTGTAATAATAACTGGAATTCTCTGTTCCACTCTGGAAGAACTTTGTCTAATGCTATTTCTTCTTTGGTTAGAGTTTCCTCTTGTAATTTAGACAGCGCTAGAATTTCTTGAACGAGTACAGACATCTGGTCGACTTTGGCAATAGACTCTTCCAAGTACTTATCGCGGTCCTTATATTTACCGACATTGAGGCTCATATTTTCTAATAAAATACGCAGGCCTGCTAATGGCGTCTTCAACTCGTGAGAAGCGCTTCGCAAGAAATCCACCTTTGTTTTTTCCAACTGAATCATCTTCTGATTCTTCTCTTCCAATTCATCGATGACAGATAGTAGATGCTCGTATAACTCATTAATTTGCATCTCCATCTGCCCAATTTCATCGGCTCTTGGATTTACAAACCGTGCATCTCTATCCAATTCCATCATCTTCTTGGTTACCCTGGACATTTGCATCAGAGGTTTCGATAATTTTCTAGCATAAATATACGAGAAAATCACTGCTGTAAAAATCGAAATGGCGAGTGATAATGGCAAATAACGGAATGTAACTTTAGTTGCCTGTTTCACCGATTCGGTTGTCGTTACGACCTGCAGTTGCATTTGTTTGCCGTCTTTTGTAGTGACTTGTCTGTCCTCAATAATCACCGAGTTCTGATCACTATTTTCATCAATGGCCAACTCACTTCCTAGCTGCAAGTTTTCCCCATTCGATTCTTTTCTTAAGTAAGCTGTAATCCCCTCATTTTTAGCATACAGTTGCAAGGCAGAGGCAGCCTCTTGTTCATCGACTTTGGATAAACTTTCCACTTACACATCTGCTTTTTGGCTTAATTCTTGCTGACGTTCCTGCAAATAAAAGTGCGGAAAGGCAAAGTATAAAAACAGATGCGCGATGGCGACTAGCGTACCTAAAATGCTCAATGTATAAATAAAAATCTTAGGAAACAGTTTTAATTTTCTCATCTTAACTCCAACTTGTATCCGACATTTTTAACGGTCACGATACAATCCAACAATAATTTTTTTCGCAATTGCTTGATATAAACATCCACAACACGGTCAAACGGTGGATCTTCATGCTCTGCCCACACGTGATCTAATATTTGAGCGCGACTCAATACTTGTCCGTGATGTTCTACGAGTAGTTTCAAAATTGCCAGTTCTTTTGCGGTTACTTCCACGATTTGACCATTTACTCTAGCTTCGAAACTGGTAAAATTTACACTCGTATTCTCATAGTTCCACACATCCATTTCTCCGTAGTGACGCTTCAATACGGCTTCAATCTGTTTATGCAAAACGACGAGGGAGAAAGGTTTTTGAATAAATCCATCGACGAGTAACTCGAACGTTCTCACCTGTGTCTCTTCATCATGAAGGGCCGTTAGCATTAGAATAGGAACTTTACTTGTTTTACGTACCTCTTCTAACACTTCAAAGCCATTTTTTCGAGGCATCATAATATCGAGTAAGATTAAATCAATCGACTCTTTTTCAAATACTTCAAGCGCCTCTACTCCATCTTCTGCGGTAAACACATGGAAGCCTTGCTCTGTTAAATATTCACGAACACCTTCGCGAATCGCTCCTTCGTCTTCAACGATTAATAAATTCAAAAACATCACCTCTTTTTTGCTATTATATCAATCAATCGGTCTAGCGACTAGACCCTTGCATTTTTATTCCGTATCTTGCAATAAACTCTTCGGAGATTTTTGTAAAATAAACGCACTGCCTAAGAGAACTGCAATAACAACAACGACGAGTCCAAGACCTACAACTGTTGCTTTATCCATATTGGATACTGTCACCGATAATTCTGTCAATGTCTTATTGAAACCGTCAACGGCGGCTCCACCACCAAGGTTGGCCGATTTCGCTTCATTCGCCAGTTGCGTTCCAAGGCTGCTATTCACTTGCCCTAAAATGAGTTTTCCAACCCATTCGCTGACAGGTCCCCCTGCAAGAATCGCAGCGATAAAGCTGGCGATGCTGACCATTCCTACTTCGCACAGCATTTGCGCAATAATCGTTTTGTTCGTCATTCCAAGCGCCAAGCGAACACCGATTTCTCGACGGCGGCTGTTCGTCCATAAGAATAGGACGAGCACTAAAATAATCGCTGAGAAGATTAGGCTTCCAAGGAATAGTTTGTCTGTTAAGCCATATACTAAGTTAATTGATTTTTGAAGCGTTGGGTAGTTTTGGCTGCTCTTAATGAGCGTATAGGCCTTCCAGTCAATTCCCAATTTCTTCGCTTGTTCCATCACCTTATCGATGTCATATTGACCACCTACAAGGAACGTAGCATCCAGGTAAATGGCATTCGCATCTGTATAGCCATACATTAATGCACTTGTCTTTAAGTCCGTTAAAATCGTATTTTCATATAATTCTTGAGGCGCTGTGACTCCACCTTTATTTTTACCTCCGAACAAACCAACAATTGTCACTTCGGTTTGGTTATTCGCTTGCTTCTCGTTATCTGCATCATAGATGTTTGATTTTAACTTGAACTTGTCGCCGACTTTTAAATTATTTTTCTTAGCAAAGTCTTCGTGTACTAACGCCACATTTGTATCGTCATCCTTAATATGGCGCCCTTCTGTTAGCGTGAAAGTCTGTGCCGCAAATCGTTCATCCATGCTAGAATCATTAATTCCTGTTACCTGAGCAGCTTTCCCGAAACGTTGCTGACGAGTGGCGTCAAGACGAACTCCTTTTGCTGGAATCAATTCTTGATCGACAAGGTCAGCTACGACTTCCATTCGCTTCACTGCCTTTTGAACGCCTTCGATTCCTTCAATCGCTTGAATATCTTTTCCTTTCAAGTTCCCGCCCCCACGAGCAGTCCCTTGATTATGTCTGCGGTCGATCTGCATCGAGAACGAAGAATTAATCGACTTAAACGTTTCTTTTGCAGCAGTATCCGTTGCGTGTTTTACGGCTAAGCTACTAAGAGCCACTGTTGCCATACTGAATAAAATAAAGAAAATAATTAAGGTTTTAAACTTTTTTCTTGAGACATATGCCCAAGCATTTTGTAGGATATTCATTTATTTTCCCCCTCTTACTTTCTTTAGTTTTCCGTCTTCTAATTCCAACACTTCATCACTCGCAGCGGCTACTTGCGGGCTGTGAGTCACTACAATGACGCATTTGCCACTTTCATGAGCTGCCATTTTTAAGATATCGATAATTTCTGCGGCTGTTCCTTCGTCCAAGTTTCCGGTTGGTTCATCCGCTAAAAGAATTGGCGCCTTTGAAACAAGTGCTCTAGCAATTGCAACCCGTTGTTGTTGCCCACCTGATAGCTTCAATACATTACGATGAATTAACTCTTCCTCTAATCCTAATTTCAATAGAATATCTTTATTTGCTTTTCCATTTACGAGTCTTACATTTTCAAGCGGTGTTAAATAATCGATTAAATTATAGTTTTGGAACACTAAGCAAATATGGTCGCGGCGGTGTTCACTGTATGAACCTTGCGCAATATCTTGCCCATTGAAACAAACTTTTCCTTTCGTTGGACTATCTAATCCTGCTAAAAGCGATAAGAAAGTCGATTTCCCTGCTCCTGATTTCCCAACGACTGCATAGAATTTTCCTTCTTCAAAAGTGGCATTCAAATCATTCAACACGTATTTTTGAGAATCCTCGTATCGATAATAAATAGTTTCTAATGATAATACTGACATAAAAACACTCCTTAGTTCATTTGGCTTAAAATTTTCTTCGGTTTCTTCATTAAAATAACTGCGGTACTAAATAGAACGGCTAATGCAATAATAATCAGTACGACTCCAATCGTTAGCAGCACTTGCATCAGACTGAACTCCGGCAAGCTCGATTCAAATAATGATTTCACTTGAGGGGGAATCTCATCCGAGGTTAAGAGCCCCGTGTAAAATTGCTTGGCTACAAAGCTGCCCAACATAAGAGCGAAGATGGAGCTCGTTGCCGCTACCGTGTAGAGTTCTAATAAGATTTGCGCGATAATTTCTTTTCTTGAAATTCCGACTGACATCAAAATCCCGAACTCATGAATTCTTTCTCTTAATGTAAATAATAAAATTAAAAATAAAACAATAACTGCTAATACAAATACAGAACTCGTCAACAATGTCATAAGCGATTTGAAATTTTGGATAGGCGCTGCTACTTGCTCAAATACTTGTTCATTTTTAGAAAGTTGTATGCTATCCCACTTGAGAGGAAGTTCTTTTACTTTAGCGATTACTTCATCTAATTTTGATGGATCTTTTACCGTAAAAATCGCACGGTGAACAATTGCATTCGATTCATCTTTTCCAATTAACGTTTGGCTCGTTTTGTAATCCATATAAATACGATTTTCTGTTAAGTCACTCGTCAACCCTGTTGATTGCTCCGATAACTTTCCGTTGAAGATTCCAACGATTTCGACGGTTACTTCTTTACCACTTGCAGTAGTACCCTCGTTTTGGAAATTCTTCAATTTAATTTTGTCTCCAACTGTCCAATTGTTTTCTTTTGCAAGCTCTTCATGCACGAGTACTTTTCCTGAATCGTCTTTGGTTAACGCACGCCCTTCTTTGAGATTTAGCGCACCACTAGCAAAATTTAACTCCTGACTACTTGAGGTTACCCCGTGATAGCTCACGAGTTCTCCCATTTTCCCTTGGTCTAGTTGGACCGCTTGTTCCCTCTCAACAGCTTTTGCGTCTTCAAGTTGTCCGATGCCGTCCATTTCATACTGCGCATCCTTTACTCCCTCAACTTGTCCTACCTTGGCCATCTCTTTTTGTTCGATGTTCCCATCTTGTAAGAGGGATTCAATTTGAAACCCTGAATTCGATAAATCTAATAGCTTCGTTTGAACCTTTCCTGTACTTTCTTGCATCGAGAGGACCGCCAAGACGGCTGCTGTAATTAGCATCATGATGAAAAATAATATTCCTGTACGTATCTTCTTGCGAACAAGATACGCACCCGCTCTCCTTTTCCAATCCATGTGCTCTCCCACTTCCTTTCCTATTCTGTACTATTAGTTTGCACTTCCAATATGAAACGAATATGAAACGAAATTCTTTTTTGAAACATTTCATTACCATATATGGTAATGAAATATTTTTGCATGCAAAAAAGGCTGGACAAATTGTCCAGCCTTCCTCTTTAATATCTTTCTTTCATTGCACGATCGATTTCGCGTTTCATATCCTTTTGCTTTAAGGCATCACGTTTATCGTAATTTTTCTTCCCTTTCGCAACTCCGATTAACAACTTCGCAACGCCATTTTTAATGTAGACCTTTAGCGGCACTACTGTATTTCCGGCTTGCTTTACTTGCTCCAGTAAATAATTGATTTGCTTTTTATGAAGCAATAATTTTCTAGTTCTTAATGGGTCATGATTGAACAGTGTCCCTTGTTCAAACGGACTAATATGGACACCTACAAGAAAAGCTTCTCCTTGCTTCAAGCTTACATATCCATCTTTTAAATTGATACGCGCTTGACGAACCGATTTGATTTCTGTTCCGGTTAAGACCATCCCAGCTTCAATCGTTTCAAGAATCGTATAATCATGATTCGCTTTTCGATTTTGTGCGAGCACTTTATCGTTCGTTCCTTTAGGCATTCACGAACCTCCTAGCGTCTTTTCTTTTTCGTTTTAATGGCTTTTTTAAAGCGTTGGCGTCCTTTTGATTTTTTGCCTTTCTTAGAAGACTTTTCATCAAAGCGTTCACCTCTTCTTGGTCGTTCTGTTTTGGCCAATTTTGCATCTTCTACGAGTAGGAAATCGACTTCTCTAGCTTCCACATCTACTTTCACACATTTCACACGAACACGGTCTCCGATACGGTAACTTACACCCGTACGTTCCCCAAGTAAAATCATATGGCTTTCAATAAAGTTAAAGTAATCTTGTTTCAAGTGAGAAATATGAATTAATCCTTCTACGGTATTGGCTAACTCAACAAACATCCCGAATTTTGTCACTGAGCTTACGATACCATCGAATTCCTCTCCAACCTTATCTTGCATATATTCGGCTTTCTTCAATGCGTTCACATCGCGTTCCGCCTGTACTGCAAGTCGTTCCATACGAGACGATTGGTCTGCAATTTGTTGCAACTTATCTTCCAGAAGCGTTTCTTCTTTCTTCGATAAATGACCTGGACGTTTTCCGTAATAACGAATCATACGATGAACGATTAAGTCTGGATAACGACGGATTGGCGAAGTGAAGTGCGTATAGTCTTCGGCTGCCAGTCCATAGTGTCCCGTTGGCGTGATATCATATTTAGCTTGCTTCATCGAACGAAGCATCATCGTCGATACCACTGCTTCATACGGCTCACCGCGTACTTCATTCAAGGCCTTTTGCAATTTCTTCGGTGTTATCGAATCGTTCTTCCCTTTAATCGTAATTCCAAATGCGGTAATAAACTCTAAGAAACGTTGGAGTTTTTCGCTATCTGGATTTTCGTGGATACGATAGATGAATGGCACCTTCAATTGTTCATAATGACGCGCCACAGTTTCATTAGCCGCAAGCATAAAGGACTCAATGAGTCGCTCTGCTACGCCACGTTCACGTAGTACGATTTCGGTTGGTGCGCCTTTTTCATCCACAAGAATTTTTGCTTCTTGTGTATCAAAGTCAATCGCACCACGTTCCATGCGTCTACGCTCAAGAATCGTATGCAATTCTTTCATGTTCCAAAGCATTTCAGCAATCTCTGGAGTGATTTTTTCAGAAGCTTCATTCGTATTAAATAATACATTCACTTCATCATAAGTTAATCGCTCGTTTGATTGAATGACACTTGGGAAAATCTCGTGCTGGTAAATTGTTCCGCTACGGTCAATTTCCATTCGTGCTGTTAATGTTAAACGTTCTTCATATGGATGCAACGAGCAGATTCCGTTTGATAATCGTTGTGGCAACATTGGAACCACACGGTCTGTTAAATACACACTCGTTCCGCGTTCAAATGCTTCCTTATCCATTTCAGAATTTTCCGTTACATAATAAGAAACGTCGGCGATGGATACCGTTAAGACAAAGGTTCCATCTTCGCGTTTCACAAGAGCGACCGCATCATCTAAATCTTTGGCGTCTGCTCCGTCAATTGTCACGGTTAATTCTTGGCGTAAATCAACACGCCCTTCAATTTCTTCCGGTGAGATAGTTTCACTCACACGGTTTGCTTCCTCTATAACAGAGTCTGGGAATACTGTTGGGATTTTTAATTGATGTAAAATCATTAAAATATCCATGCCGACAGCGTCTTTATATCCGATTTCTTTAACGATATGCGCCTTCAAGACAAGTTCGTGACGCTCTGTTTCATAACTGTCAACTTCGGCAATCACGACGGTTCCGTCAACTGGATTTAATCCCTTTCTAGTCACATAACATTTCGTTTTCTTTAATTTAGAATCTTTTATTGCAATTTCGCCACAATAGCCTGTTTGCAGCATAATCTTCGATGGATAACGTGTATAAATCCCCACCACTTGCTTCACAGCACGTTCTAAGATTTTTACAATCGTTCCGCTTGCAGCTTTATCGTTATAAGGATTTTCTTCTTGAACGATACGAATCGCAACTGTGTCTCCATCCATAGCGCCATGGACATCCGTTCTTGGAATAAAAATATCTGGTTTGCCTTCTTCAACTGTGACAAAACCAAACCCTTTATCGTTTAATCGGAATGTTCCTTCTAACGTACGATTTTTTTGATTGAATCCAAATTTACCTTGTCGTGTTAATACAATTTTTCCAGAATCTTCGAGGTCAGCTAATTGTTTCACTAAAATCTTAAAGTCCTTTGAACCAGTAAATCCGAAATGCTCACTAATTTCTTGAACAAAAAAACTTTCGGATTCATGTTCCATAAAGAAAGCCATTAAGATTTCTTCTAATGATTGTCTCATTTCTTTACCTCCATTCTTGTTGATTTAGAAAAGAGAGAACAGTCTCTTGGAATTCCTTTCTAACAGGACTAACCGTAATCACGTGCCCTGCTTCTTCATACCAATGTAACTCCACTTGCGCGTTAATGAGTCCTTCTTTTAATTCTAAGGATGACTCTGGATCGACAAGTGTATCTTGTTCTCCTTGTGCAATATAAAAACTTCCTGTCACTTCGTCTAAATGTGAAGCAACGTCTCTTGAAAATGATTGAATGTGTGCCAATTGTTTTTGTGCTTTTTCCTTCATTTCAGCTTCATCAAACCGTCGCCCTATATTTCTATAAGACGCCTTCGCATACATCATAAAACTTTGAAACAGTCCTGGCAACTGAGGATTCCCAGAAGATACTGGCGAACAAAAAGTCCCTGCATATTCAACGAGATGTTCGGTTGCTAATTTTGTCGCCATAATACCGCCCATCGATAATCCGAAGGCAGCCACCGTGTGAAATCCTTCTCCTCGAACAAAGTCGACAGCACGTTTGGCATCTTCATACCAAGCCTCAGGAGAACTTGCCAAGATATCTTCCACATCTGGAGTTCCATGGCCAGAAAATACTGGAACATAGACTGCATAATCATGACGATGTAAAAACTGCGCTAGCATTCTCACATCGGCAGGCGTTCCTGTATAAGCATGAAATAAAATCACCGCTCTTGTATTGCTTTCTTTTCTTAACCATAGTGCTTCCATATAACTCTCCTCTAATCTGCCAAATAAAAAAGTACAATTGGTTGGATGTCCGAACAATTGTACTTAAATTTATTATTTTGATGAAATGTATGCTAATGCAAATGCTAATAACATGAAGATTGTTCCTAAAACAACTGTTACGCGAATTAAGAATGCCTCAAAACCACGTGCCTTTTGTTTACCGAATAATTGTTCTGCTCCACCTGTTAAATTCGCAGCATTTGTTTTTGAAGGTTGCATTGCAACAACAATAATTAACAATACGCATACCACAACCATCAGTGATAAAATTAAACTGTACAAAGGATTCCCTCCTTAACTAAAATTCTTTTCAATTTTAACATAAAAACTACGATAATTCTACTCTTTCACGCGAAATACTATGAATTCGAACTACAATTAAAAATGTTGAAAACATGGTATAATAAAAAAAGACAGAATGAATGGAGTGACGGAATGAAAGGTTTTGTATTTTTTGATTTGGATGGAACTCTCTTAAACGGCTCTTCCAAAGTCGATAAGGCTACAGCAGAGGCTATTCAAACATTAAAGGACAATGGGTATGAACCCTTTATCGCAACAGGACGTTCTCCTGCTGAAACGCGCGATATTATGGAGAGTGCCAATATCCACTCAGGAATTTTTATGAATGGTCAAGTCGTTCTTTATCAAGGAGAGCGTGTTTATTCTTCAGAAATTCCAACTCAAACGGTAGAAAGATTCCATCAAATGGTAAAAGAAGATGGATATGGGTTAACGGCCTATAACGACAAAGAATTTTACTTAGTAGAATCCTCCGCAGGTGCTAAAGATGCATATGGATTTATTCATACTAATCCTCCTGCATTGAAAGAAGATTTTTATAAAGAAAATCCAATTAACATGATGCTCTTTATCTCTCTTCCACCAGCTGAAGAAAAATATAAAGTAGCATTTCCAAATCTTGATTTCTTACGAAACACGCCGTACTCAGTCGATGTGATTTCAAAAGGAAATTCAAAAGCAGAAGGAATCAAACGCTTCTTAGAGCACTTAAACCAAGAAGATGCTGAAACTTACGCATTCGGAGACGGTCCAAACGATATCGAGATGCTTCAAGCTGTAACGCATCCTGTCGCTATGGGAAACGCGCTTCCTGTGCTTAAAGAAATTGCAGAATTTATTACGACCAACAATACAGATAACGGCATTGTTAATGGATTAAAACACTACGGCCTTATTTAAGAAAGAAGGAAAATGAATGTCAATTTATGAAATCGAAGTCCCAACAATCAGTGGAGAGGTCACCACTCTAGAGGACTATAAAGGACAATTACTACTGATCGTGAATACGGCAAGTGGTTGCGGTCTAGCTCCACAATTTGAAGGACTAGAAAAACTCTATTTAGAGTTCAAGGACAAAGGGTTCACCGTTCTTGGTTTCCCTTGTAACCAATTTGCAGGGCAAGAGCCACTAACAGCTGAACAAGCAGTCGCTCACTGCCAATTGACCTACAACACGACGTTTCCAATGTTTGGCAAAGTCAAAGTGAACGGCCCTGAAACTCATCCATTATTTGATTTATTAAAGAAAGAGACTAAAGGCCTCCTAGGCGAAAAGGTTAAATGGAACTTTACAAAATTCCTCGTAGCGAAAGATGGAACGATTTTAAAACGTTTCGCCCCTACTACAACGCCTGAACAAATCCGAGACGAAATCGCAAGTCTTCTTTCATAAAACAATCTGTGATAAAATAAAAAGAAAACAGTTAGGAGAAATCACCATGGAAGTCAATGAAATTTTACGTATTTTAGAAGAAATGAATGTAGCTGTTATTGCGACTGCTGATGAGAACAACCAACCTCATGCACGTCATATCCATATTGGTGTTGCAAACGAAAAAGGCGTGTTCTTTATGACAAGTCCAAAAACAAACTTCTACAAACAACTACAAAATAACCAAAAAGTTGCCATTACTGCTATGAAGAGCGAAGATTACTTAATCCAAGTGATTCGTATCGAAGGTGTTGTTAAAGAAATTGGTCGTGAACGTCTTGAAGAAGTACTTAAAGATAACCCATTCGTAAAAGATGTTTACCCTAACGAAGAAGACATTGCTGGAGTACAAGTATTCCACTTATATGACGGTAAAGGATTCTACCATAGCCTAACACAAGGCCACAAATACGTGTTTGATATTCACGAATAAAAATAGAAAGAGGATTTTATGAAAAAACTATTATTGGCTCTTGCAGCTCTTTTTGCTGTTGGCTTAGCGACATTTTATTTATTACCATCAAGCAGCAAGCCTGCTGATGCAAACGTCGTATTCCAAGACGCAAGCGGAAAGAAATTAACAGAAAAAGACTTTAACGGAAAACCAACAGTCTATTACGCTTGGGCAAGTTGGTGTCCAGATTGCCAACAAGAGCTTCCAATTTTAAATACATTAAAAGAAAAATATGGAGACAAAGTTGAATTTGTTGGTGTAGCGATGATCAGTCAGAAAGAACCGATTGAGAACGGAAAGAAATACTTAAAAGAGCATTCTCTATCCCTCAACTATTACTCAGATGTTGATTCAAGCTTCCAAAAATATCATGAGATTACAGAAATTCCAACCCTAATCTTTGTCGATAAAGATGGAAACATTGTTAAAAAAACGGCCGGTGTTCTGACTCAAGAAGAACTCGAAACTTACATCAAAGAAATCTTATAAAATTAAAAAAAACTAGCAGAATTCTCTGCTAGTTTTTTCGTTACAACAATAAAAGAGAGGACATTGCATCCTCTCTTATTTATTTTCTTCTATGTTTAGAAACACCAATACGGTTGATTGCCTTGCTTAAAGCGATTTTCGCACGTTCAACATCACTCTTCGAACGAGATTCGTCACTAAGTACTTTTTCCGCTTTATCTTTGGCTTGTTCTGCACGAGTCACGTCAATGTCTCTTGCACGCTCAGCCACGTTGGCAATAATCGTTACGACATTATCCCGCACTTCCATAACTCCACCACCGATTGCAATATAATCAGTTGGTGAATCCTCTAAGAATCGTTTCACTCGAAGTGCCCCGATTTTTAAAGGAAGCATGATTGGAGCATGATGCGGTAGTATGGTGATTCCGCCATCGACTGCATCGGCACTCACAGAATAGGAACGATGGTTATACACTTTTCCTTCTGGTGTTGTGACAACGACCAGTAATTCATGTTCAGCCATCTTTAGTTTCCTCCATAAAACCCTGCTGCTTTAGCTTTTTTAATCACGTCTTCGATTGGTCCTACGTTACGGAACATATCTTCTGGAATATCATCATATAAACCATCAATAATTCCTTTAAATCCGCGAACCGTATCTTTAATTGGAACGTATGAACCAGGTTGTCCTGTAAATGCTTCGGCAACGTGGAAGTTTTGTGATAAGAAGAATTGAATTCTTCTTGCACGGTTTACAATAACTTTTTCGCTATCTGACAATTCATCAATCCCTAGGATCGCAATGATGTCTTGTAATTCACGATAACGTTGAAGCATTTGTTGTACTTTCATCGCCACTTCATAGTGTTCTTCCCCAACAATTTCTGGAGTTAGGGCACTTGAAGTTGAGGCAAGTGGATCCACCGCTGGATAAATCCCTTGTTCTGTTAAACGACGCTCTAAGTTTGTAGTTGCATCTAAGTGAGCGAATGTTGTTGCTGGAGCCGGGTCAGTATAGTCATCGGCTGGCACGTAAATCGCTTGAATAGATGTAATAGATCCGTCTTTAGTTGAACTGATACGTTCTTGTAATTGACCCATTTCAGTTGCAAGTGTTGGTTGATACCCTACGGCAGAAGGCATACGTCCAAGTAGGGCTGATACTTCTGAACCTGCTTGTGTGAAACGATAAATGTTATCGATGAATAAAAGCACGTCTTGTTTTTCCATATCACGGAAGTATTCCGCAATTGTTAAACCTGTAAGTGCTACACGCATACGAGCTCCTGGTGGTTCGTTCATTTGTCCAAACACCATCGCTGTTTTAGCAGATACACCTGACTCTTGCATTTCATGGTAAAGGTCGTTCCCTTCACGAGTACGTTCCCCTACCCCAGTAAATACTGAAATACCACCAAGTTCTTCGGCAATATTATGAATCAATTCTTGAATTAATACGGTTTTCCCTACACCGGCACCACCGAATAAACCGATTTTACCACCTTTAAGATATGGTGCTAAAAGGTCAATAACTTTAATCCCTGTTTGTAGAATTTCGTATTGACTGTTTAATTCTTCAAATTTTGGTGCTGGTTTATGGATTTCATGTCTTGTGAAATCTGCTGGGAATGGTTCCTTCAAGTCGATTGTATCTCCAAGAACGTTGAAGACACGGCCTAATGTTTCAGGTCCCACTGGAACGCTAATTGTGCGTCCTAAGTCCACCACTTTCATGCCACGTTGCAAACCATCTGTAGATTCCATGGCGATCGTACGAACTGCACCGTCCCCTAATTCTACAGCAGTTTCCAAAGTAACAGTTGTTTCGCTACCATCATTTGCTGTTTTCACAACTTGTAATGCATTATGAATATCTGGAACGCCTTCTTCTAAAGGAAATACCACGTCTACAACTGGCCCTACAACTTGTAAAATCTTTCCAGTTCTCAATCCATTTTCCTCCTTCTAAAATCCTAATGTTCTTCCAGAGCGGCTGCTCCACCGACAATTTCTGTAATTTCTTGTGTAATTTGCGCTTGTCGTCTCTGGTTCAAATCTTGTGTTAAGTTACTGATTAAATCTTTAGCATTATCAGTTGCACTTCTCATTGCAGTCATACGAGAAGCATGTTCTGCTGATTTGGCATCGATAATGGCTCCGTAAATAAGCGATTCTGCATATTGTGGAAGCAAGATGTCCATAATAATTTCCTTATTTGGTTCGAAAATATAATCCAATTCGTACTCTTTTGCTTCTTCCGCGTCCAAGTCGATAATTGGTAACATTTTTTCAACACGGTAGTTTGATAAAAGTGCGTTTACGTGGTGATTATAGCAAACGTAAAATTCATCAAATTCTCCGTCACGGAACATTTGGACCGCACTTGACACAATCTTTCTTACTTCTTCAAAGGTTGGAATATCTGACACGTCATTAATTTCAAGGCGTACATCGACTCCCATCTTCTTGAAGAAGCGACTTGCAGCATCCCCAATCGTTAAGATGACATATTCATCTTTAGACTGGTGGTCTAACTCTAACATTTCTCTTGTTGATTGGAAAATGGAAGAGTTGTAACTCCCAGCAAGTCCTTGATCAGATGAAATCACTAAGTATCCAGTCTTTTTAACCGGACGTTCAATTAATAAGTCGTGATAATCGATAAAAGAAGTAACTACTTCTCCGTCCTCCGACGTTTCATCGACAACCTCTTCTTTATTGTGATTTGCGTATAGTAAGTGAGTTACAACTTCACGGATTTTTTGAGCGTAGTCTTGATAGTGACGCACTGCTTGCTCTGATTTGGCTAATTTTGCTGCAGAGACCATCTGCATGGCGCTAGTGATTTGACTTGTTTTCTTTGTTGAAACAATTCTCTTCTTTAAATCATTTAAGGAAGCCGTCATTCAGGTCACCTCTCCTTTCTACGCTTATTGAACACGTTCAAATAAATGAATTTGTTTGAAACTCTCAATCACTTTGTAGAATTTCTCTTCATCCGAAATCACATGTTGATCGCGGATTTCATTCAATAAATCTCTATGTTCGCTTTCTAAATGTTGATATAACGCTTTTTCAAATGATTTAATACGGTCGATTGGAATCGCATCTAATAAACCATGTGTTAAAGCAAATAAAATCGATACTTGATACTCGATTGGTAATGGTTGGTGAACATCTTGTTTCAAGACTTCAACCGTACGTTTACCACGATTTAATTTTTGTTGAGTTGCCGCATCTAAGTCAGAACCGAATTGTGTGAAGGCTTCTAACTCACGGTAACTTGCTAAGTCGATACGTAATGTACCAGAAACTTTCTTCATCGCTTTAATTTGGGCAGAACCCCCAACACGCGATACAGATAATCCGGCAGATAAACCAGGACGTACCCCTGAGTAGAACAAATCACTTTCTAAGAAGATTTGTCCATCTGTAATGGAGATAACGTTTGTTGGGATATATGCAGAAATATCTCCGGCTTGTGTTTCGATGATTGGTAAGGCTGTTAATGACCCTGCACCTAATTCATCACTTAATTTCGCTGCACGTTCTAGTAAACGTGAGTGCAAGTAGAATACATCCCCTGGGTATGCTTCACGACCTGGTGGACGACGAAGTAATAGGGAAATTTCACGATATGCCGCAGCTTGTTTTGATAAATCATCGTACACGATTAAAACATCGCGTCCTTGATACATCCATTCTTCACCCATTGCAGTACCTGCATATGGTGCAATATAAAGCATTGGTGCTGGTTGAGAAGCACTCGCTGATACAACCGTTGTATATTCCATTGCTCCGTAGCGTTTTAATGTTTCCACAAGAGCTTTAACCGTAGATTCTTTTTGACCAATAGCGACATAAATACATAATGTATCTTTGCCTTTTTGGTTCAAAATCGTATCTACCGCGATACTTGTTTTACCAGTTTTACGGTCACCGATAATTAACTCACGTTGTCCTTTACCGATTGGAACTAAAGCATCGACTACTTTTAATCCTGTAGGTAATGATTGTTTTACACTTTGACGTTGCATAACGCCAGGTGCTTCATTTTCTACTGGACGTTTTTTTGTTGTCTCGATGGCACCAAGACCGTCAATAGGACGACCTAACGCATCCACAACACGACCAATCAATGCATCTCCTACTGGAACATCAAGGATACGTCCTGTACGTTTCACAGGTTCTCCTTCATGGATATTTTCATATCCTCCGAAGATGATGACACCGACATCGTTTTTTTCTAAGTTTTGAGCCATCCCGTAGGCGCCGTTTTCAAATTCTACTAATTCTCCAGCCATTACATTTGTAAGACCGATGACACGAGCAATTCCGTCCCCAATGAAGGAAACCTCACCGATTTCTTCAATTTGTTCTTTCGTTTCAAAAGAAGCGATTTGGTCACGAATTCTCGCTGTAATATTACTCATTTCCATTTATGCCATCTCACCTCTTTAATCCTGTTTGGCTAATTTTCTCTTTGAATTGTTTTAGTTTGTTCGCAATCGTTCCATCTAATAAATACTCTTTTGTCTTAATTTGAACGCCGCCAATCACTGAAGGATCCACGGTATTCACCCAAGAATCATATTCTTTATGAGTTTTATTTTGGAATGCAGTTGCAATACGATCCATCTGCTCATTCGTTAAAGGAATCGCAGACACAATCTCTAATTTGTTAGCATTGTAAATATCTAAGAACGCTTCTAGTGCTTCTACAATATTCATCGAACCATCTTCAGACGGGAATGTTGCTAAGTACTCTTGTGTTTCTTTTGATAAATGTCCAAATGCTGATTCTAATACAGATAACTTTTTGTCATAAGAGACATGCTCTAAATGCATCATCTGTCTAAACGTCGAAGTGTTTTGAATTCCTGCTAAAATTGCTTGGAGTTCATTCGTCACCTGCTCTAAGTGCCCTTCGAATTTTGCCTTCGCATAAAAATGGCTGGCTTCTTTAACGATATCTTTATGATATTTAACCATTATTTTCCAACCCCTTAATGAAGGCTTCGATTACTTCTTGATGTTTCTCTTTTGTCACTTCTTTTTCAAGAATTTGACTAGCAAGTTGAACCGATAGGTCTACAATATCATCTTGCACTTGCGCAATGGCACGTTGTTTCATTGAATCGACTTCACGTTGTCCATCAGCTTTCATGCGAGAGACCACATCTTTACCTTCTTTAATCATTTCATCTTGCGTTTTTGAAGCTGCTTCACGAGCGTTATCTAAGATTTCGCTACCTTTCACTTCTGCGTTATGAATAATTTCGTTGGCATTAGCCTGAATTTCTTCCGCTGATTTTCTTTTCTCAGCGGCTTCGTCTAAATCTTTAGCAATTTTATCTCGACGTGCTTCTAACATGGCATTTACTTTATCCCAAGCAAAGAATTTCACCAAGAATAGTAACAACGTCATTGAAATTAATACGACTAAAGTATCGCCTAAAACTGTACTGACATTACCTGATAACATTACTTCAAACATCTCTCACCCCTCCTTTGCGACAATAATTCCATTTGTTGGATTATTTAACGAATACAAGGATAAGAGCGATTAATACGGCGAAGATTGGCATCGCTTCGATTAAGGCAACCCCGATGAACATTGTTGAACGTAATTCATTGCTCATTTCTGGTTGGCGTGTCATTGATTCAATTGTTTTTACGATAACTGCTTGGTTACCAAATGCTGCTGCTAAAGCTGCTCCTGCTACTGCGATTGCTGCTGCTAATTCTGTCATTATAAATTCCTCATTTCTTAAAATTAATGTTTCATTACTTTATGTGAGATGTAAACCATTGTCAACGTACAGAATACGTACGCTTGAATAGCTCCAATTACCACTGAAAATCCTTGCCATACTACTCCTAGTGGAATTGCAAGAATATAGGTTATTAGTCCTGCTGCGGATGAGAACATCACAATCAATCCTAATAACACTTCGCCGGCATAAATATTTCCGTAGAGACGGAATGCCAACGTAATTGTGTTCGTAAACTCTTCAATCAATTTGATTGGGAGCATTATCGACATCGGACTTAAGTAAGAATGTTGAATATATCCTTTGAGTCCCATTTTCTGTACACCAGAATAATGTGCGATTAATGTTGTCATAAGCGCTAAGGCTAAACATACTATCGGGCTAGCTGTTGGACTGGCAAAATAGCTGTGATCTTCATAGTGAATAAAGATAATTAGCCCAACCATATTAGCGACTAGTACAAAAGAAAACAGTGAGAAAATGTATAAATAATACGTTTGTGCTGTTTTCTCATCAACTGCACTGTTTACAATACCCTTCGTGAAGTCCATAAGAGCTTCTAAAGCATTTTGCAACTTACCAGGCTTCATCGAAACCTTCCTTGAAGCAAAAATTGTAAATAATGCGATTAGTAAAACACTAACCCCACATGAAATCAAAATCGGAACTGAAAACGACAATCCAAAAATCTCAACCACTTTTGGCGTTGCTTCCATGTTTCTTATTTCCCCTCCTTTACACCAAATAAAAAACTGACAATAATCCTATACTTTGAGTTTTACGCTCAGTACGGTGATTATTGTCAGATTTGGTGGCAATAGTCTATCGCAAAAGCGTTGACTATAAAAATTTATTATTTGGTTCCGAATAAACGATCTCCAGCATCTCCTAATCCTGGAAGAATGTATCCATGTTCATTTAATCTTTCATCTAACGCTGCTGCGTAGATGTCGATATCTGGGTGGGCTTTACGTAGAACTTCTACACCTTCTGGAGCAGCTACAAGACAGCAAAACTTAATCGAGCTTGGTTGTGCACCACGCTTCAACAGTGCGTCAATAGCAGCTACTGCAGATCCCCCAGTTGCTAACATAGGATCAACGACAAACAATTGTCTTTCAGAAATATCTGAAGGCAACTTCACGAAATACTCAACAGGTTGCAATGTGTCATGATCACGATACATACCAACATGCCCAATTTTGGCTGCTGGGATTAATTCGAGAATTCCATCAACCATTCCAAGTCCTGCACGCAGAATCGGAATGATAGCAACTTTTTTACCAGCTAATGTTTTCAATGTTGTTTTAACAAGTGGAGTTTCGATTTCTACATCTTCAAGAGGCAGATCTCTAGAAACCTCATAAGCCATTAGCATTGAAATTTCGTTTACAACTTCGCGGAAAACTTTTGTTCCACAATCCTTTTGACGAATCATTGTCAATTTATGTTGAATTAACGGATGATCAAGTACGTGAAATTTACCCATTTGTCATTCTCCTTCCAATACATTAGTGTCACTTCTATTATTTTACCTAAAAACCAGTTAAATATCTAGTCTCAGTTTGAAAACTTATTATTATTTTCATAATCTGAAATAAACCTTTACATTTACTTCATTACGCGTATAATTTGAAAGTTTCCGTCAACTGTTTCACTTCTTGACGAACCGTGTTTAATACTTCTTCATTTTCAGGATGTGTTAATGTTGTAAGGATTAACTCAGCTACTTTTTTCGCCGCAGCTTCATCGAAACCACGTGTTGTAATAGCTGCCGTTCCGACACGAATTCCACTTGTTTTAACAGGTGGTAATGTATCAAATGGAATGGCATTTTTATTCACTGTAATTCCAACAGTGTCGAGTAATTCTTGCGCTTCTTTACCGTTTAATCCAGTATCTTTAATATCGAGGAGTAATAGATGGTTATCTGTACCACCTGAAATCGCACGAATGGCTGTTCCTTCGAACACATCTGCCATTGCTTTAGCATTCTTC
Organism: Streptococcus sp.; assembly: GCA_015264955.1. Lineage (GTDB taxonomy): Bacteria > Bacillota > Bacilli > Lactobacillales > Aerococcaceae > Granulicatella. The sequence goes on from JABZYV010000006.1 coordinate 48,459, forward strand.
ACGACTTGCTCGATATACTCACCAAATGCTGGTTGAAGAGCTTCATGGAATGCAACTGCTTTACCAGCAATCACGTGTTCTAGTGGTCCGCCTTGAATACCAGGGAAGATTGCACTATTTAATTTCTTACCAAATTCTTCTTTTGCTAAAATTAAACCGCCACGTGGACCACGCAATGTTTTATGTGTTGTTGATGTTACAACATCGGCGTATGGAACTGGATTTTGATGAGCCCCTTTAGCGACTAAACCAGCGATATGAGCCATATCCACCATGAAGTACGCTCCCACTTCTTTAGCAATTTCACTAATGCGTTTGAAGTCAATCTCACGTGGGTACGCTGAAGCTCCAGCTACGATTAATTGTGGTTTTTCTTCTTTAGCGATACGTTCTAATTCTTCGTAATCGATTGTTTCTGTTTCTGGATTTACTCCATAAGAAACAAATTGATAATCTTGTCCAGAGAAGTTTACTCCCATTCCGTGAGTCAAGTGACCCCCATGGTTTAAGTCCATCCCTAAAATCTTATCGCCTTTCTTCACTAGCGCACGATATGCAGCCATATTTGCTTGAGAACCTGAGTGTGGTTGAACATTGGCATATTCAGCCCCAAACAATTCTTTTACGCGATCAATCGCTAATTGTTCGATAATATCCACGTACTCACATCCGCCATAATAACGACGACCTGGATACCCTTCTGCATATTTATTCGTTAGAATACTTCCTTGTGCACGCAAAACCCCTTCAGATACGAAGTTTTCTGATGCAATTAATTCAATCCCTTGTTGCTGACGATGAAGTTCTTTTTCAATCGTCTCAAAGATGATTTTATCTTCTGTAAATTGACTCATTCAACTACCCCTTTCTATTCTTACCTTTCTATTTTATCACAATAGCGTTTAGTAGAAAACCTATGAGTTCTCTTAAAGTACGGTAGATGCCGCCTTTTTCAAACGGTTCATATAAGCGATTCCTACTCCTACTTCTGGAGCAGATTCGGCTAAAATTACATCTAATTTTAAGTGGTCCAATGTGCGCAGTGCATCAAATAACGCACGGTTCATATCGTCCACGCTCGTCCCCATCTTGTAAGTACCTTCAACTTTATTTTCAATGGCATCTACAATAGCGTTTTGAGCCATCACACCCACTGTTTTTCCTTGTACTTTGTATTTATGGATAGTTTCTTCAAAAGCTTCAACCGTTCCGTCAACAACAAGCACTGGTGTTTTTGGTGCGTAATGACGATATTTCATACCAGGAGATTTGGGTACTTCACGCTCTCCTGCTGTCGTTTTGACTGTGGATTGAATAGGTCCAATGACCACTTCAATTTGTTCTCTTGTAATAACACCCGGTCTTAAAATCACTGGGCCTTCATCATTAGTTAAATCAATTACCGTTGACTCTACACCAACAGTAGATGAACCACCGTCAACGATTCCTCGAATACGACCATTCATATCTTCAAATACATGTTCCACTTTCGTTGGACTTGGCTTCGTCGAAAGATTCGCACTCGGTCCTACAAGCGGAATTCCCACTTTTGAGATTAACTCTAATGTTAACGGGTGATTTGGCATACGGAATGAAACCGTTGGAAGTCCAGCGGATAAGGCTGGAGCGTAAATCCCTGGTTTTGCCTTTAGAATCATCGTCAGTGGCCCTGGCCAAAAAGCCTTCGCTAAGGTCAGCGCAATTTCAGGAACTTCTTCTACAGTTGAAGTCATCTGCTGGATATCACTAATATGAACAATCAGTGGATTATCACTTGGACGTCCTTTAGCTTCAAAGACTTTTAACACCGCTTCTTGACTCGTTGCGATTGCTCCTAATCCATATACCGTTTCCGTTGGAAAAGAAACAATTTCTCCTTGTTGCAAAGCTTTAGCTGCAATATCTATGTTCTCTTTTGTAAAAATTTGTGTTTCCATTACTACGCCTCCTTTCCACTCACAATAATCATTCGGTCCATTCCTGCAATATCTTTATGAATCGTTACTTTTCGATTTGGACAAGCTGAACTAAAAATTCGTTGTACGCTTGCTCCTTGGTTAAATCCAATTTCAAAAAAGGCTTGCCCACTATCTGTTAAAAATTCTTCTAATCGGTTAGCAATCTTTTCGTAAATTGCAAGGCCTTCATTTTCTGCAAACAATGCCTGAGTTGGCTCATAAAGTCGCACTGATTCATCCATTAATGCTTCTTCCGAGAAAGCAATATACGGTGGATTACTAATAATACACTCAAACTTTTCATGCGGTACGTTGCTGTACACATCGCTGTAAAATAATTCAGTTTGAAGATTGAACTTCTCTCGATTCTTCTTAGCAACAACAAGCGCTTCCTCTGAAATATCGCACCCCATATATTGATGTCGGCCTACTAATCTTTCCATGCTTAAAATAATACATCCTGTTCCAACACCAATTTCTAGTACCTTCCCAACAGGGCATTGTTCTAAAAATGACTGTGCCTTTAAAACTAGCTCTTCTGTTTCTGGACGAGGAATTAAAGTATCCTTTGTGACCATGAATTCTTCCCCTAAAAACTCAGCAACTCCTGTAATTTGTTGCAATGGTTCAAACTCACTTAAGCGTAGTAACTCAGGTTCTAGGTCATCAAAAGTCACCGAAGCCTCTTGTCGTAAATTCAACAAAAATTGCGACAGGGTCCATTGATTCTTGAATAGCATTAATTCTCTTACAAGATGTTGGCATTCTTCGCTTCCTAATTTAGGTTGTTTTTCTTCTAAAAAACAAGAAGCCCTAACGAGGACTTCTTGGTTTGTTGGATTAGTTGTTTCCATTATTTAATTGCTCCAATTTTTCTGTGTGATCATAAAGAATTAAAGCATCGACAATTTCATCAATTTTTCCAGCTAACACTTGATCTAACTTTTGAAGTGTTAAACCAATACGGTGGTCCGTAACACGGTTTTGTGGGAAATTGTACGTACGAATACGTTCAGAACGGTCCCCTGTACCTACTGCAGACTTACGGTTTGCATCATATTCAGATTGCGCTTCTTGAGAAATCTTGTCGTATACACGCGCACGCAATACTTTCATCGCTTTCTCACGGTTTTTCAATTGTGAACGTTCATCTTGCATAGCAACAACAATTCCTGTTGGCAAGTGCGTTAAACGTACGGCAGATGCAGTCTTGTTAACGTGCTGTCCACCGGCACCTGATGCATGGTAAATATCCACACGAATATCTTTATCTTCTAATTCAATTTCTACTTCTTCGGCTTCAGGCATTACTACGACTGTAGCTGTTGAAGTATGCACACGTCCTTGAGATTCAGTTGATGGAACACGTTGTACACGGTGCGCACCAGATTCATATTTTAATTTAGAGAATACATTATCCCCTGTAATCATTAAAATAACTTCTTTGTAACCACCGATACCCGTTACGTTGGCATCCATCACTTCTACACGCCAGCCTTGTGACTCTGCGTATTTTTGATACATATTCAAAAGGTCTCCGGCAAAGAGTGCGGCTTCATCTCCACCTGCAGCCCCGCGGATTTCCATGATGATGTTTTTGCCATCGTTTGGATCTTCTGGTAATAGTAAGAATTTGATTTTATCTTCTAATTCTACTTTTTCTTTTTTGAGGGAGCTTAATTCCTCTTTCGCCATTTCTGCCATTTCAGCATCTAAGCTTTCACCAAGCATTTCCTCTGTGTCGCTAATTTCTTCTACCACTTGTTGATAACGTTTGAACGTCTCTACTTTTGGTCGTAAGTTTGCTTCTTCTTTTGTTAATTCCATGAAGCGTTTTGTATCGCCGATAACTTCTGGGTCACTTAGTAACTCTGAAAGCTCATCATAGCGAATAATAAAACTATCTAATTGATCGAACATACTTTTCTCCTTTATCTTCTCTTATAAGCGTTCTTCACCTGGATGGTTATAGTGATAACGGCAAACTGGATAATACGCATCATTGCCTCCAATTTGAATTTGTTCTCCCGTATACACTGGAACACCATCGACTACGCGCATATTCATACTTGCTTTTTTATGACAATACCAACAAATCGTTTTAATTTCTTCGATTTTATCAGCATAGAGTAATAAGTATTTAGATCCTTCGAATAATTCGTTTTGGAAATCATTCTTTAGTCCAAATGCCATTACTGGAATATTTAATTCGTCAACAATTCGAGCGAGTTCAAGAATGTGTTGTTTTGATAAGAATTGAGATTCATCAATCAAAATACAATATGGTTTTACTGCTTGCCCTTCGACGATTTCGTAAATTGGAGTATCATCAAAAATTGGAATAGCTTCTCGTCTAACACCAATACGACTCGATACATACCCTACTTGATCACGATCATCAATTGCACTCGTAAATAATAAAACCGGTTTGTCTTGTTCTTCATAATTATGTGCAACCTTTAAAATTTCGATTGATTTACCACTATTCATTGCACCATATTTAAAAAACAATTGTGCCACAATTATCCCTCCAATTGCTAAACTATACCTTTAATATCTTACGATAAACGGGTACCTTTGTGCAAAGAAAAACCGTTATTTTAAGGTATTTTTCACAAACAATTTTAATAAAATTTTAAAAACGTTTTTATAAACCACTTTTCATGAAAATATGCTACAATAATGGAGTATATTAACGGAAAGGATCGTCTAAATTGAATCTTAGAACACAAGTTGCATTAGGAGCTGGTAGATTTACTCGCTGGGCTCTGAAGACTTTTACAAAAGGCGGTAGTAGCATGCCAGGGAAAGTGGCACATGCTATCGATCCAAACATTTTAAAATCATTAGCTGAAAACTACGATGTTATTATCGTCAGCGGAACAAACGGGAAAACTTTAACGACTTCCCTCATCGTTCAATTATTAAAACAAAAATATCCAAATATTTTAACAAACCCTACTGGAGCCAACTTAACTCAAGGGATTGTTTCGACGTTTTTAAATCACTCACCAAAAGCTGGCGAAAAGAATATCGCCGTTCTTGAAGTGGATGAAGCAACGATTCGTCACATTACTCCATATATTGAACCAAAACTATTTGTATTCACGAATATTTTCCGTGATCAAATGGATCGTTTTGGTGAAATTTATACAACATACCAATTAATGCTGGAAGGTGCTGCTTTTGCACCAAGTGCAACCATTTTAGCAAATGGTGACGCTCCTATTTTTAATAGTGTTGATACTCCAAATCCACGTGAGTATTTCGGATTCAACAATGCTGAAGATAGCGAAATGATGGCGCACTACAATACTGACGGTGTTCTTTGCCCACATTGCCAATCAATCTTGCATTATAAGAGCATTACTTATAGCAACCTTGGTAAATACTATTGTCCAAAATGCGACTTCAAACGTCCTGAATTGAATTATGCAGTCACTGCATTAAATGAATTATCCCTAACAGGTTCTTCATTTGATATTGACGGTACAACATTCTCAATTCCAATTGCTGGACTTTACAATATTTACAATGCGTTAGCAGCCTACTCTGCAGCAAAATTCTTTGGCCTTTCTACTGAAGAAATCCAAGAAGGTTTCTCTAAAGCTCAACGCGTATTTGGTCGTCAAGAAACATTCACCGTTGAAGATAAAGACGTGATGTTAAACTTAATCAAAAACCCAGTTGGATTTAACCAAATCGTTCAACTCTTAAGTTATGAAAAAGAACCATTTAGTTTAGGTGTCCTCTTAAACGATAACCCTGCGGATGGTCAAGACGTGAGCTGGATTTGGGATGGCGATTTCGAAGGACTACATGCCTTGAACGCTGTCGACACAGCCATCAGTGGTATCCGTGTTGAAGACCTCGGTGTCCGTATGGAAGTTGCCGGTTTTGAAAATATCAAAGTCTTTAAAACAAATGCGGAATTAATCGATTGGATTCGCAAAGCTCCAACAAATAAAGTCAATGTACTTGCAACTTATACTGCTCTACTCGACTTACGTAAAGACTTTGCTAAAGAAGGATACCTCAAGGAAGGGATGAACGGATGAAATTAAGAATCTGTCATTTATATGGAAACTTAATGAATACGTATGGTGATAATGGGAACTTACTCATGTTGCAACACCGTGCGAAAAAATTAGGGTACGAAGTAGAAACAACTTTAATTAGTTTAGAAGAAGATTTTAACCCTGACGACTTTGATATCGTAATGTTTGGCGGTGGTCAAGACTACGAGCAAACAGTCGTTGCAAAAGATCTTCACAATAAAAAAGACGCCCTTATCCAATATATCGAAGATGATGGTGTTGTCGTTGCGATTTGTGGAGGTTTCCAATTACTTGGTCGCTACTACGTGAATGCAAGCGGCGAACGTCTAAACGGAATTAGCGCCATTGACGTATGTACAAACGGACAATTCCCAAATCGTTTAATCGGTGATGTTAAGATTGTTAATGAAGAATTTGGTGAAACGTATTTAGGATACGAAAACCATATTGGTAGAACGTATCTTGGAAAAAACATGAAACCACTTGGAAAAGTCGTTAAAGGATATGGAAATAACGAAGAAGATCATGTAGAAGGATGTCATTATAAAAATGTATTCTGCTCATACTTCCACGGCCCAATCCTAGTGAGAAACCAACATTTAGCTGACCGTATCATTGAAACGGCAGCCGAGCGTCAACGTTCAAAAAATGCATAAACGAAAAGACCCGTGTAACAAAAATGTTACACGGGTTATTTTTTACCTATTCAACATTAGGATAAACAGAAATCTGTCTTCCTTTTATCCTTTTTATAGCTCCATCATAGATTGTATTTATCATATCTCGATTCCTTAAAATGAAGTTAAAACCATTGAATAGAGAATAAATAAGTTAATAGAGCACTAATACTAATAAAGGGAGCGAAAGGAATTTTTGCATACAACTGATTTCTTTTTGATAGAATCATCCAGCAAATCACTACTCCTCCGCCAATGACAAAAGAAAAGAGTCCTATAAAGAGAATTTGACTTAGTGAAAAGTAAGGGCCTAAAGCTGCTAAAAAATAAACATCTCCCATGCCAAAAACTTCTTCTTTCCAAATCCATTTGCCAACTCCATAAACTGTGATGTATAAAATAAGACCAGCCACCATTGATAATATTGCGCCCTCTACTGCATCTAGTCTGATACAAAACCCGACCGTTATTAAACCTAATAATATGCGCAAATCTATTTCATACGAATCCACATCCATCAGTGCTATTAGCATACAAATCGTGCATAAAAAGTACCCAACTATTTCCGTGGGGTGTTTGAAATAAGCCACTAGACAAAATAGAATGGAAAATATCATTTCTACTATGAAGTAGCGTATAGAAATCGACTGTTTACAATAGCGACACTTCCCACGTAAAAAGAGATAAGAAAGAATCGGTAGTAAATCCAATGCATGTAGTGAATGTTGACAATGAGGACAATAGGATCTTCCGTGGACAAAATCTTCCCCTTTTCCTTCTCTCACACTGACTACATTCACAAAACTTCCAATCACTGCTCCAAGAACACCAATCGCAAAAAGCATAAAAAAACCTCCCTTACTAAACATTACGTTTCGTAAGAGAGATTCGGTTTAATTTTCTTCTGTTATAACAACTTCGATGATTTCTTCAACTTCCTCTTCGGGAGTGTAATATAAACCAGAATAGTCTTTATACCATGCAAAGAAGTGAGTTACAAAGACTTTAACCACTGCATAAACAGGTACTGCAATTAATAATCCTGTTAGTCCAAACATTTTACCAGCAGCTAGTAAGATTACTAAAATCGTTACTGGATGCATCTTGAGTGATGATCCAAGAATTAATGGTTGAAGTAAACGACTTTCAATCAACTGCTCAATCACAAATACAGTTAGTACTTGTAAAACAATAGCAGGGCTTGTAACAAAGGCAATAATCATTGCAATAATCAATCCGATAATCGAACCAATATAAGGAATAATTACTAATAGTCCTGCAATCATCCCAATCGTTACCCCATATGGTAATCCAATAATCGAATACCCAATCGAAAAAGTAATCCCTACACAAATCGCAACTAAGATTTGGCCACGAATATATGAGCTGACTTGTTGGTTCATTTCGTGTAACATCACGCTAATTTTATGTTGAGAGCGTGTCGGGAATAAACGCGTAATCGAAGGAATGACTTTATTTCCATCTTTCAATAGATAATAAAGGATAACTGGCATTGTCATTAGCGTAATCACAATATCCCCAACAATTCCGACTACACTACCGATTCCACTAAATGTAAGATTTAACACCCCGTTGAGACGTTCTGTAATCGATTGGATGAAATCCATATTAATCGTGTTAAATTGCTCTTGCAACGCTGTAAACCAACTTGATTGCATGAACTTTTCAACTTGATCACTAATAATTTGATAGTAGTAAGGTAATTGAGAAACCAAATCTAATAATTGCTTTTGAATAATCGGAACTAAGCTTGTCACGATCATTACAAACACGAACACAACACCTAGCATTACTGCAAAAATTGCAATTCCTTTTGGCACTTTTTTGTTCACTAGAAAATCATAGATTGGTTTTACTAAATAGTAAATGACCGCACCACAGGCAACAGGCACCCCAATAGCAGAAATAAATCCTTTAATTGGATTAAATAAGTACGATGTTTGCGAGAATAAAATCAAGTTAACAAGGAGCAACAATAAAATAAGCAATCCTGTCACTAATTGATTATCTAAAAACCATTTCCAAAACCAAGTTCTCCCTTGATTTTCAGGTTTATTATTCATAAAATTCCTCCTTATCACATTTTCCTCTAGTGTATCATATTTTTGCCCTCTATGATTAACATTTGATTAGATTTTACAAAAAATTGTATAATTATTTTATATTGTGATTCGGAGGAAATCGTATGAATGAAAAATTTTATTTAGGAACTTATACAAAACGCGATAGTAAAGGACTCTACTCTGTCACTCTTAACAAAGAAACTGAACAACTAGAATCTCTTACATTAGAAGCAACTATCGACAATCCAACGTATCTTTCTTACTCAAAGAACAACCAATTATTATTCGCCGTTGGAAAAGGAGAAGAACTCTGCGGAATTTCAGCAAATAATGCAAAAACTTCTCCAGTAGAACCATTAGCAAGCTACGATGATCAACAAGCCGTCCCTTGTTATATTCGTTATAACGAAAAAACAGGAGATGTGCTCACTGCCAATTATCACGGTGGTTTCGTGGAATTATATCACTACGATAATGAGGCAAAATCATTTACTTCAATCGATAAGAAAGTCCACACAGGATCTAGCGTTCACGCAAATCAAACTTCACCACATGTTCACTACACCGATTACACACCAGACGAAAAATGGATTGTCGTCTGTGACCTCGGAATTGATACGGTGTTTACTTACAAACGTACGGAAGAAGGATTAGAAGAAGTGACCCAATATAAAACGAAAGCCGGAAGCGGTCCTCGTCACTTAGCCTTTCATCCAACAATTCCTATTGCTTATCTGATTTGCGAACTCGATGCGACTGTAGAAGTTCTTTCTTACAATAAAGAAAACGGAACTTTTACAAACCTAGATAAAATTGCATTAACTACTGAAGATCAACAAGCTTGGGGAGGCGCCATTCATATCACTAGCGATGGACGATTCCTCTACGCTTCAAACCGTGGATTTGACGCATTATACACATTCTCAGTAGATTCAAAAAGCGGATTACTCACACTCGTACAAACTGTGGATAGCTATGGATCGGTTCCTCGTGATTTCCACTTAAGTAACGATGAAGCTTATATCGTTGTTGGACACCAAGAATCAGACAATTTAACGCTATTCAAACGTGACTTAGAAACTGGTGAACTCACACTTCTTCAAAAAGATTTTTATGCCCCAGAAGTAGTTTGTGTCGTACCTCAATAGAACTCATTTTACAGTCTCTTCTTTTTTGAAGAGACTTTCTTGTTTATTGTGGTAATCCTTGCCAGAAAGCAGTATAATCGTTGTTAGCAGACTTTATAAAGGAGTGGAAAAATGCTTAATCTTATCGAGATTATTAAAACTATTATTTTAGGAATTATCGAAGGCGTTACTGAATGGCTACCAATTAGTAGTACTGGTCACTTAATTTTAGTGAACGAAATCATTCAATTAGACGTATCTGCTAAATTCCAAGAAATGTTCAATGTTGTGATTCAATTAGGTGCCATCATGGCAGTTGTCCTTGTGTATTTCAACAAATTAAACCCATTTGCTAAAAGTAAGAACCGTAAAGAGTTTATCGAAACAATTAGTCTTTGGAAAAAGGTAATTATCGGATGTATCCCTGCTGTGATTCTTGGATTCATTCTTGATGACTTTATGGATGACTACTTCAACAAACCAATCGTTATTGCATTAGCCCTAATCGTTTACGGGATTGCGTTCATCTACATTGAACGTGCACATAAAAATGTGGAACCAAAAATTAATGACTTCAAAGAATTAGACTTCATGACAGCCATTAAAATTGGTCTTTTCCAATGTTTAGCGCTTGTACCTGGTACTAGCCGTTCTGGTTCAACAATCCTTGGTGGTTTATTAGTCGGAACAAGCCGTTCAATCGCAACTGAATTCTCATTCTTCATGGGGATTCCAATCATGTTCGGTGCGAGTGGATTAAAATTATTGAAATTCGGATTCCACTACTCCCTAGCTGAATTCGTCATTTTATTAGTCGGTTCTGTCGTTTCATTTGTTGTATCTCTATTCGTTATCAAGTTCTTATTGAAATACATCAAACACCACGACTTCCAAGCATTCGGTTGGTACCGTATCGCTCTTGGGATTATCGTTATCGGAAGTTTATTCTTCAAATAAACATAAAGCTGGATTTATTCCAGCTTTTTCTTTTTGCCCAATTTCGGGTATAATAAAACTATTCAATTAAGAAAGAAGGATACTATGTCACTACTCTATGTCGGAATTGGCGGTGCCATTGGAGCTATTTTACGATATTTATTATCTCAGCTTCCTCTGCAGCACTCTCTTCCCATTAAAACATTATTCATTAACTTATTAGGATCGCTTGTCATCGGATTCTTAAGCGCTAAATTTCAACAATCACACTGGTTCGAAGGCGATCAACTACTACTCATTACAGGAGTATGTGGTGGCTTTACAACCTTCTCCACTTTCAGCTTAGAATCTCTTCAATTAATCCAAAATGGAGATACTCCACTCGCTCTTTTATATATGGCTATTAGTTTAGTAGGCGGACTTGCTTGTGTAGCATTCGGATATTTTATTGGCCAAGCTTCATTTTAAAATAGCATTTTTATAAGAAACGGTTTACAATAGAAATAAGAACAAGAACGGAGGTCATTTTATGACGAAAAAAGGTGTAACATTGTATTTCATGAGACATGGAGAAACCATCTTTAACCGCTACAATCGTATGCAAGGATGGTCTGATACTCCTCTAACAAAAGAAGGACGCCTAGATGCTATTCGTTCTGGTTTGGGAATGAAAGACGTTCATTTTGACGCGGTCTATACAAGTGACCTAAGAAGAACTGTCGAAACTGCTCAACTCTTCCTTAGAAATCATCCAAACCGTGAAAACCTCACGATTGAAATGATGCCTGAATTCCGCGAAGTATTCTTTGGAAGCTTAGAAGGAAAAGACGCTGGTGAACTTTGGAGCGAACTTTATAAGAAATTACATCGCAATTTTGATGACTTAGGTGGACGTAATATCCAAGAAGAATTAAACGGACTAAAGGAATTAGATCCAGACCATCTCGGAGAAAACTTTATGGAGTTTTGGTTACGTGTAGAACAAGGTTTGTTAAAAGTAATCAATAAACACCGTGACCAAAATCAAAACATTCTTATCGTGAGCCATGGAATTACCATTCGAAATATGCTTCACGAATTGATTCCTGACTTCCAACTATCAGAATTAATCGGAAATGCATCTATTAATATCGTTGAATATTCAGATGGTAAATTCCACTTAATAGCACTTAATCAAACAAACCACTTTGTACTTCGTAAAGAAGCTAAAGAAGAACCTTATGAGATGCTTCCTACAAAAATGCACGACTAATAAAGGTTTGCAAGTATAACTGAACTTTGTTACAATGAGAGTCTAGGCGAAAGTCTAGGCTTTTCTTTATACGGGGTCGTTACGGATTCGACAGGTATAGGTTGAGCTTTCAATGCATTTCGTAGGTTACGGCTACGTAAAAACGTTACAGTTAAATATAACTGACAAACAACAAACAAACACTTTAGCTTTCGCAGCTTAATAACTGCTAGCTAAGATCTGTCCGGCATCGCCCATGTGCTCGGGTCCAGGTCCTATAACCAGTGGGATACGATTCACTTTTCCGTCTGTCTAAGTGAATAAGAGATTATCAGGCTAGCTTAAGATGATGCTTGTTTATCAGCTAATCGGTAGCGAAACTTAAATAGATAAACTATGAATGTAGATTTGATTGTGTCGATATACTTGGACAGGGGTTCGACTCCCCTCGGCTCCATTATTTTACGAAAAAACTCTCCTTTTTCACGATGATAAGGAGAGTTTTTCTTTATTTCAATATAATTTTTGCAATAAAAAAAGCCTACGCAAGTAGACTTAAGGATGACCCGTACGGGACTCGAACCCGTGTTACCGCCGTGAAAGGGCGGTGTCTTAACCGCTTGACCAACGGGCCAGGATAATATTAAAGCGGGTGACGAGAATCGAACTCGCGACAACAGCTTGGAAGGCTGTAGTTTTACCACTAAACTACACCCGCATTTTATAAAAAACGGTCCCGACGGGAATCGAACCCGCGATCTCCTGCGTGACAGGCAGGCATGTTAACCCCTACACCACGGAACCACTA
>JABZYV010000070.1:0-2410 GCA_015264955.1 Streptococcus sp.
GTACATGAGCCGTCCGTTAGAAATGCTCTCTGAGAAGAAAAAAGGAGAAACGAAGGGGCGCTTTATCTTTCTTCGTGCACTTATTGGTGCAGGGCTTCTCGGGGGCGCGTATTATATGTCGCAAACGATTGAAGCACCTGTTGCAGCGCTATATTCCTTCTTTGTTGCAGTCCTATTAGTTATTTTAGCGACGTATATTTTATTTGACGCGGGTTCCATTGTGTTTCTTTCTCTTTTACAAAAGAACAAAAAACTCTTTTACCAACCAACGAATTTTATTTCGATTTCTAATTTAAAATTCCGTATGCGTAAAAATGCTGCGGGACTTGCAAGTATTTGTATTTTATCAACGATGGTACTTGTCACATTAGCTACAACGGTAGCTTTGCAAACAGGGACAGCCGATTTATTAAAGAAAAGCTATCCAACAGATTATTCGGCAACGGCATTCGTCGAAGATACTTCAACGATTCGCCAACTTTCAGAACAAATCAGCAAGATGAAGGCGCAATCGAAAGGTACCGTTACCAATGAAATGAATTACCTTAGCGTGCTTCGTGCTGCAAAGAGTATGGAGGGCGGTGTGGACATCGAGGGGGTATATCCAGGGAATAGCCCAGCTGCGTTCATTACTTTCCTTTCTGCGGATGATTACAATCGTATTTTTGGGACGAATTATCACCCAAGTGACAATGAAGCCGTTCTTGGTCTGGTCAAAGGAGACGATAAAAATGTTTCGGCAATCCGTGTGAATGGGCAATTAACGCTTCAAGTCAAAGAGATGATGGAGACTGGCGACTTTAAAGAAAAATTGCCACAATTGCCATATGTTGCAGATAACGTTTATGTAGCCGTTGTAAAGGATCCAACAAAGATGATTGACGGTAAACTTGGCCGTGGATTCTATTACGCATTGTGGAATACATCGACAGATACATCGGCTAAAACAGAAGAGTTTGAGGCCTACGCCAACGTGATTGAAGCAAGCAATGACGATTCCATCACGGTTGGAAGTAGAGAGGATGCGGCCAAAGACATCTACGGATTTATGGGAAGTTTACTCTTTGTAGGGGCACTTCTTTCCGTTGCGTTCTTCATCGGTGCAGTGCTTGTCATTTACTACAAACAAATTTCTGAAGGGTACGAAGACCGTGATCGTTTCGTTATCCTACAAAAACTCGGTATCGATCAAAAGACGATCAAGAAGTCTATCAACCGTCAAGTATTGATTGTATTCTTCTTACCGCTTGTTACAGCGTTTATCCATACAGCGTTTGCCTTCAAGATGTATCGTAAGATTATCGAACTCTTCGGGGTTGACGGCAGCGTCACATTAAACGCGACAATTGTGATTGGTGCGATTTTCGTAGTCGTATATCTCATCGTGTACCAAATCACTTCACGTAGTTACTACAGAATTATTAAACGTTAATCAATTCCAACTCCAAAAGAGGTTTCCGTGCGAAGCCTCTTTTTTGTGTTTTTTCCAAAGTGACAAAAATGTAAGAAACGGGGATAAAATGATAGGATAGTGTCATGATTTCCCTTTACGAGTGGACTATACTAAGGTCAACAAATGAAAGTAAAGGGTGAAAACAATGACATTATTAGATGTACAACATTTACAAAAGAAATATCAAACACGCTTTGGAGCAGCTGAAGTAACGGCTCTTAAAGACATCAGCTTCTCGGTTGAAGAAGGCGAATACGTAGCCGTGATGGGGGAATCGGGTTCAGGGAAAACAACGCTTCTAAATATCTTAGCGACTCTCGACCGTCCAACTGCCGGCTCTGTCTTTTTAAACGGAGAAAATATTCAAAATATCTCCGCTAAAGTTCTGACAGAATTCCGCCGCGACCATTTAGGGTTCGTCTTCCAAGACTTCAACTTATTAGAAACACTATCGGTCTATGATAATATGGTGTTGCCTCTCGTACTCGCTCGTCGTCCGATTTCAGAAATGAAGCAAAAGGTCGAACCGATTGCGCAAATGCTAGGAATTAAAGACTTACTGAAGAAATATCCATATGAATTATCAGGTGGTCAACAACAACGTGTGGCGATTGGCCGTGCGATGATTACAGACCCAAGCTTACTCTTAGCCGACGAACCAACAGGGGCGTTGGACTCAAAATCGGCAAGCAATACATTAGATTTATTCGACAAAATCAATGAAAACGGACAAACGATTTTGATGGTAACGCATAGTACGGTTGCCGCAAGTCGTGCTAAAAGGGTTCTTTTCATTAAAGACGGCTTGATTTATAATCAATTGTACCGTGAAGGAAGAAGTGATCAACAAATGTTCGAGTTGATTTCAGAAACATTAACTGCGATGGCAAATAGAGGTGAAATCCATGTTTAAACTCATTTTTTCGATGGCAACATCGAATCTAAAAAAGAATCATT
>JABZYV010000071.1:0-2210 GCA_015264955.1 Streptococcus sp.
CATACTGCTCTAGTCGGTAGCTTCCTGCAGTGAGGTAGACCCCTGCCATCGCAAGAATTACCCAAACTGATGGGAAGAGCGTTTGAAGGTCAATCGACTTGTACAACCAGTAAATCGGACTGATATACGCCACAAGTCTGAGCCAACTTCCTCCAAAATCACCAAACGCTGCTGGCATTCCAATCCCCGCCATCACCATGACAAACAGCACTCCAAACGTCGTCGCGTGTCCTGGTGATTTGAAAATTCTGAAGAAGAATAAGTTTAGGCAGAGACTGTAAATAATCGTCGCGGCTAATAGTCCCGTAAACACTCCCCAGTTCATTTCTGGAACGAGGCCTGTCATGACCATCGCTGCCATCATAATCATATTGACGATAAACATAAAGATAAAGTACGCCAATAAGAACGAAAGTGTAATCTCCAAATTAGAACGTGGAGAGAGGACTGAGCGTTTCAACACATGACTCTTCTTGAAGTTAATCCAGTCCGAAGCAATCACTGACGCATTCATGATGACATAAAGGAGAGAGATGAGCATGACGACTCCACTCGCAACACTCGTCTTCGTTTCATTGATAGTAACCACCATTTGATTGTCACTCTCTGGTAAGGTCTCTTCTTTCGTCAATACGCCTGTTTGTTGCAATTTCGCGTTTAGCATGACTTCTTTTAACACCTTCGTCAACTGTGCATCAAGAAGAAAGTCTCTTGTGCCGCGCTGCGTATTCCAGATGCGAATCGTTGGCACTTGGCCTTCTTTCGCCTTCTGTAAATAGTTCGCAGGCACTTCGTAAATAACGGTCATTTCTCCTTTTTTCAAGGCCTCTTTGGCGCTATCTAAATCGAAGTACACATTTTCTTGTCGAATATACGGCGCAATCAATTCTTGGTACTCATCATTTCCCTCTTCAAACACAAAGGCAACTGTTTTTGCGACCGTACTTGGTGCTTTCGTATCCACCGTTCCTTGCGTGGTAAGCATGATTCCATTGATAAGGGCCGGCATTCCAATCATCATAAAGAGAATCAGTGGCATCTTCAATAATCGTTTCAAATGAAAGATTGTCATTTTTACAAGATTCATTGACGCGCCTCCTTTCTCTTCAATGACCAGTTAAAGACTAGCCCTAGGATTAAAATAATAGGGGAAGCAACCATAGCCATCCCTTTCATCGACACGCCATTCATCACATCGATAAATGGGGTATAAATAAATTGGCGAAACGGATTTCCGCTTAGGAAACTAAAGGTTGAACTAATACGATCTAGCGGGATGACACCCGATAAGAACAAGTAAACTAAGTTGATTCCTGTTGAAAAGGCTGGCATGTTCTTTTCTGTCACGAAATTGCCGAGTAAGTTTCCAAGAACATTAAAGACTAAACTATAGAAAACGATGAGGACAAAGATGCTCCCGATGTTTCCTCCAAAAGTTGTTGGATCGAGGATTTTCCATAGGCCGATATACACGAATGCCAATAGCGTCGTCGTAATCATACTTACGGCTAAATCGAGTCTATCTCTTTCGCAAATGCTAAATGGCAATACGTTCAAACGTTTACGAAGACCGCTGAGTTCTCGTTGTACCCCAAAGCGCATTGCAGTTTCAAGGAACATGATGAATAGGAATCCAAGTCCCGTAATCGCGTAGTGTTGATTCGCAGTCACTTGTGATTCAGCTTCCACTTGGTCTGTCTCGAAGGCTCCAGTTGTAATTTCCTGTTGTAAGGATACAAGCATCCCCGCTACTTGTTCTGGCGTAATCGATGCATTTTTACTTTCTGCGACTTCATGCATCACCAAACTTGCTTCTAATAATTGCGAAGTCATTGTTTTCAAGAGCGATTCATACACCGCAAGTGACGTACTTGATGTTCGCCCTGATTTCTCGATGGTAATCGGAGTTGCTTGCGAACGAGTTTGAATCGATTCTGTAAAATCTGATGGAATCGTCGCAATGATTTTGGCATTTTCTCTAACAGTAGTCAGCGCAATTTGTTTTTCCTCCGTAAGCTTCTCAAACAATGTCACGATTTGTTCTCCGTAAGCACCTTTGTCTTGATTATCGATATAAATCTTCGTTTCAATCGTCAAATCTGATGGATTAAAGGCACTCTTTGTGGAAAACGCTAAAAATAACGTTAATAGAAATGGCATTAAGACCAGCATCAACAGCGCCGGAAAAGACTTCAGAGAGGATATTAAAT
>JABZYV010000072.1:0-235 GCA_015264955.1 Streptococcus sp.
GCGTATACAAAATCAGGAGAACCTGTTACCGTGTTTGATTTAGGTGCGGAAGGTGCAATTACCGCATTACTCAAAGAGGTGATGAAGCCTAACCTTGTGCAGACATTGGAAGAAACACCAGCCATTGTTCATGGGGGGCCATTTGCTAATATCGCACATGGCTGTAATAGTGTCGTGGCGACGAGAATGGCATTGACGCTTGCAGACTATGTAGTGACCGAAGCGGGATTCGGGG
>JABZYV010000072.1:245-2172 GCA_015264955.1 Streptococcus sp.
TGTAGCGACCATTCGTTCGACGAAAATGCATGGTGGCGTTGCGCTTGATGAACTCGCACTTGGTGAGAATCTCGAGGCGGTTCGTGAAGGTTTCAAAAATGTACGAAAACATATCGAAAACGTACAAGCTTATGGTTTACCAGTTGTTGTAGCCTTAAATGAATTTTTAACAGATACGAAGGAGGAACAAGACCTCTTTATGGAATTATGCCGTGAGATGGGTGTGACTTGTGTTCTTACCAGTGTGTGGGAACATGGAAGTCGGGGCGGTATCGCACTAGCAGAGAAAGTCGTCGAATTATGTGAGAACAATACTACTTTCCAACCAACTTACGATATGAGTGCGACAATCCAAGAAAAAGTAGAGACGATTGCGAAGAACGTTTATGGTGCTACAAACGTTCATTATTCAGACGAAGCCCTTACACAATTGAAGGAATTCGAAAAATTGGGATGGAACCATCTGAATGTGTGTATTGCCAAAACACCATACTCATTCTCGGATAATGCGAAATTAAAAGGACGACCAACCGATTTCGATATTACGATTCGTTCTTTCGTCCCTAAGCTTGGTGCTGGATTTATTGTAGCGTTAACGGGAACAGTTTTAACAATGCCGGGACTTCCTAAAGTTCCAGCAGCACTTGGGATTAGTGTTGATGACAATGGGAAAATTCAAGGGTTATATTAAGAGACTTGAAAGGAGTTTGCATGAAAGATTTTAGAGTCGATCATTTGAAAAAATCTTATGGTGCGAAATCATTATTAGAAGACGTGTCCTTTATTATTAATGAAGGTGAACACGTAGGTTTAATCGGTCAAAATGGGACCGGTAAGAGTACATTATTATCTATTCTTGCAGGAGTTGATTTTGCTGAATCAGGTGACATCACAACGTCTAACGATTATAGAATTGGATACTTATCACAGCAACCAGAATTGGATGATGAAGATACAATTTTTGAAGCCCTATATAAAGGAGACCATCCAACATTAAAGGTCGTTCATGACTATGAAGAAGTGGTTGAACAATTACGTGAAAATCCAACTTCAGAAAGCCTCACAAAACGATACAGCGTCTTAGAACAAAAGATGAATGAAATCGATGGATGGCAAGTGGAAGTTCAAATTAAGACTATTCTTCAAAAGATGGGACTCACAGACATCCAGAAAAAAGTTGGAACGCTCTCTGGTGGACAGAAGAAGCGTGTAGGACTTGCAAAAGTATTAATGGAAGAACCAGATTTACTATTGCTCGATGAACCAACGAACCACTTAGACTTAGAAGCTATTGAATGGTTAGAAGGTTATTTAGCCAATTATAAAGGCGCGATGATGCTTGTGACTCATGACCGTTACTTCCTAGAACGTGCGGTGACTCATATGTTTGAATTGGTAAATGGCCGAATCGAAGCCTACGAAGGAAACTATGAGTCGTACTTAGAACAACGAAGCCAAAGAGAACAAATCGCGGCACGAATGAGTCAGAAGCAAAAACGATTGTACTTGAGTGAATTAGAATGGATGCGTCAAGGGGCGCAGGCTCGTTCGACGAAACAACAAGCGCGTATTCATCGTTTTGAAGCGTTAGAAAAAGAAGTAAAACAGACGACTTCAAACGACAAGCTGGTGATGGAATTCGACCAAGCGCGTATAGGGAAACGTGTCTTCCAAATGGAAGATGTCGGTCTTTCGATTAATGGGCAACAAATCGTGAAGAATCTGGACTGGATTATTCAAAGTCAAGCCCGTGTCGGGATTGCTGGGGTGAATGGTGTTGGGAAATCTACTTTCTTAAACGCCATTGCTGGACAGATTCCATTTGATAGTGGTCAGTTTGTTGTCGGTGAGACCGTTCGAATCGCGTACTATAAGCAACAAGATGAAGATATCCCAATGGATAAGCAACTTATCCAATATTTACGAG
>JABZYV010000073.1:0-2159 GCA_015264955.1 Streptococcus sp.
ACCCTCAACAGCAAAGGTGTTCAAGTGCGATTTTTACAAGATAATTTGATCTTCGAAGCTAACGAAAAACCAAGCCCCTTAAGCTTGCTGATGTTCAACATATTAGGGGCATTTGCTCAGTTCGAACGTGACTTGATTATCGAACGAACGGGGGCAGGAATTGAGAAAGCGAGACTGAATGGCATTAAGTTAGGCCGACCGCGAGAACACTATGACCGAATTGAAAGAGCACTAGAGCTATATCTAAATCGTCCGCAAAATCAATTGTCTATCCAAGAGATTCTTCAACTGACTCAGGTTAAAAAATCTAAGTTTTACTACTATCTAAAGCAACTAAAAAAAGGGAATCTTAACCTCTAGCAGAAAGTCCAAAAAATGGTATAATAAGTCTTGTGAGAAGGCGCCTAAAACCGCCTTCATTAAACGACAAAAAAAGAGTCCGAAAAACCTCGGGTTTGTGGACTGGGAATGGGAGCCGGGTGAGTGCATGTCAGAGGGATTAATAAAAAGTAAGAAACGCGTTCAGCAGCATGGGGAAGTCTTTACTCCTGCTTGGATGGTGAAGAAGATGCTAGATACTCCAGGCATAAAAGAAGCCTGTGAAAATATTTATGCTACTTTTCTAGAGCCAGCGGCAGGAGATGGCAACTTCCTCTTAGCAATTCTAGAACGGAAGCTGAAGGCTGTAACAGAGCAGTATGATAAACGCAATTGGAAGACCAAGGCACTAGTAGCTCTAGCCTCAATTTATGGCATCGAGTATCTTGCAGACAACCTTGATGTAGCACGCTCAAGGATGTTTAATTACTATCTCGATTGGTATGAAGAGGCTTTTGGTGAGCGACTCAATAGTCAGACCAACATCTACAAATCGGCAAATTATATCATCCACAAGAATATTGTAAGAGGGAATACTTTAACCAAACGTCACCCCATAACTGAAGAGCCAATTCGAATGATTGAATGGCAGAAAGTGCCGGGATATCCGAGCAAAGTTCGAGCTATTCCATTTGCCTTTGCGGAATTATTCGGTGAAGAAGTGGAAGAGGAGAAAAAACTTGTAATGGAACAACTTAGCCTCTTTGAATGGGAGGATGAAGTTGCTAGCGAGCCTGAAGTTGAAAGAGTCATAACAGAAATTGAAATACAAAAAGTATACTTATTGGGGGATTAAGGATGAGTGTGGTTTCAAATTTTGATTTTTTAAGTGTCGATTTAGACACGGCAGAATTGTATGCGACTATCAATATGGCGGAAGAAAACTACGCTCAGAGAGACTATGAAGGAACCTTGACAAAAGTCCGTAAAGTCGCGGAAAATACAGCCAAGTTATTTGCTGATCGTGCCTACATTGAATTGGGGGAGCGGGATAATTTCAATGAGATTCTTCGGAAAATTAAGTACTCGATTAATGATAAACATGTTGTGGATTATTTTTACGAGATTAAAGGGAAGGGCAATAATTCTGCCCATGTTCTAAACCCCTCAGACGCTACGCAAGAGAATGCGCTTAGAGCCTTAGAACATATGTTCTATATCTTAGTCTGGTTCGTTATTAACTATATTGACGATGAAATTCAGGCTAATTTATTCGATGAATTTTTAGAACCTAAAGCTCAAGCCCTCTACAAAACTGCTGAGCGGAAATTTATCTATGTTCAGACAGTTGACAATGCGAGTGGCCAATTTCCTGCTTTTGATGGGACTTACAAAGTTGGCGAAGGAACCGTTCCAGAAGACGAAGTCGAAGGAGACTGGAGTCCGAATAGTAGTTTCTTACGGAAGTTGGCTCCTAAAAGAATTAAACAATACATGAAGACCTCAGGCCTGCCCTTTATGTTGGGGTGGGTTGAACTAGCCTATCGCAAATCAGACAAGACCTGGTTTCATGATTATGATGTCCATAATGTATTGAGACGTTCTGGAATTAAGCATGCGGAATTGCTAGAAGGCAATGAGTGGTTTGATACGGATTTGGAGACAGCTAAATCAGCTATTCAAGCGGTAAAGGATGGACGTGAGTATATCAATGAGTCGGTAGAAGAGAAGACGGCTGTCGTTTTACGTCCAGAACAAGAAGAAGCAGTAGCGAAGACGCGTCAGGCCTTCAAGACTAAGAATACAATGCTCTGGAATGCTAAAATGCGCTTTGGTAAGAC
>JABZYV010000074.1:0-1982 GCA_015264955.1 Streptococcus sp.
CGCACGTTTTTCGAATTCACGGCGCGTTTGTGGCAGTGGCCGTTCACGAAATTGTTCCAACAAGTCTTCAATGTCATCGATTAATTGACTCGCGGTATTTTGTTCCGCCAACTGCTGTGCGGTCTGTTTAAACATCTCCGACAGAATCGCCATCTCTTCGCCGTCCCAGCGGAATTCATTTAAGTTAGCAGCCATGATTTCTAACAACTTGCTTTGATCGCGGCGCATTTCAAAATATTGATAATCGTAAGTCACTTCTTTTGTTAAATGGTTCTCTGCTTCGAGCCTGACATATTCGCGTGCCTCGCTTAATTTTTCCTTCAACAACTGAAGCACTTCGCCATCATTTTTCCCGTTTCCAATCGTCAGGAATCCCGACATTTTCAAGAGAACCTCACGCATCTTATCCTCGATTTCCTCTCGGACACGTTCGATTTCTTGGCGATACGACGGCATATACCAGTTCAGTAAAATCGCCACGCCGGCCCCAATGGTAACCAGCAAGAGTTCATTGACGAAGAGTTCGAAAGTGAGTTGTTGCTGCGTCCAAAGATGAATCACGAGGACGGTACTCGGCGCCACGCCAATGTCTACTTTTAGAAGGTACGCTAAAGGAATATAGCAAAGAAGATACAACCCGAAACTGGTCACGTCGAATCCAAAAACAGCGAATATCCCCATTCCAATCACAAGCGCTAAAACGGCTGCCGCAAGCCTCTGACCGGTTGCCGCAAGCGAAACTTTCTTCGTGTCCATGACACTAAGAATCGCGATAATAGCTGCTGCGGATGGTGTCGATAACTGAAGGGCCTGTGCCACGAGTAGCGCCACAAATGCCGATACAATGACCTTTGCAATTTTAAGTTTCATGCCTTTCTCCTTTCATGACTCTGTCTTTTACCACACTATCCCCTTCAAGCGTTAGGAGCGCGCGTTTTCGCTCCACGCCTCCTGCATAACCTGTTAATGCTCCTGTTGTGGCTACGACGCGGTGGCATGGCACAAAGAGACTGATGGGGTTTCTTCCGATGGCTGTCCCGACCGCACGCGAAGAAGTCTTTCGCCCTAGCTTTTCGCCGATACGTTCGGCCACGTCTTTATACGTCCACACGGTTTGATAGGGGATTTCTGTTAAGACGGCCCACACCGCTTTTTGGAAGGCTGTCCCTCCTACAAATGCAATAGGCACTGATAAAGTTACATCGCCCACTCCTTGGAAATAGTCCTCCAGCGCCTGTTTCACATTCTTCCACAACGGCAACGAATCGTCCCATACTGGGCCTTCCACAAAGGCGCACTCGTATTTTTGCCCTGCAAACCAGAATCCCGTCAACGACTGACCGTCACTGGATGCAATTACGGTTCCTAATGGTGTTTCTATCTTCGTTAAAACCGCCATGGCGCACTCCCCTCGTTTTTCATTACAAATCTATTTTTCTATTATATAATATTTTCTATCGAATGAAATAGGAAAGGAACACATTCATGCTCATTAACGAAGCCGTTTTACATATTTTAGATAAAAATTCAGGAAACTTACTCTTATCACAAGCCCCACTGCAACTGGGCGATTCATTTCTCATTGAATACATCACAAAACTCGTGGATAAAATCAAAAAAGGCGACCCGCATATCGGTCAATTGGCTGCAGACGAACCGCTTCTTGGGTATTTGGCAGACGAAGGCATTTCTTTCTTAGAAAAGACGCAACAGTTAGCCGATAAGCTCTTTGCTCTGATTGCTCCAGCAGAAGAAATCGGACCAGCAGACTACTTATTCTTTACAGGAACAAGCGATACAGGCGGCACCCTCTTTGGAATGATTCGCCTCGATTACAGTTCAAAAGTCACTCACTTTGTCGATTACGAAGGCGAAGCCGTTAGCAATACGATTTTACAAAATCACGCTATTTTGCCAAACGCGACGCAAAAACCTTCGGAAGCTTTCATCGTGGATTTATCAAACGGAAACTACCACTTAAT
>JABZYV010000075.1:0-1908 GCA_015264955.1 Streptococcus sp.
ATCTTGATACATCACGCGAGCCGTTACTCCTGAGAGGTTCGGGAAGAAGTTTTGCACTTCTGTTCTAAAGTTTTCAAATGCTGTTGACTCTTCTGTCGCAGATTCGTTCACTAATGGAAGCACAACTACTTTTTGGTTCACGTTTGACCAGTTTGTAATCTCTGTTCCTTCTACTGAAGTTGCTTCAAGAACGTATACCCCACCGCCGATATCATCTTTAGACGTTTGACGGAACACTCCAAATACGATTGGCACAGCCTTCAATGCATCATTTTGACGCAGTCTTGTTAGGATTGTGTTGGCAATCGCTTTGGCTTGTTCGATCATCGCTTCATTTGAGATTTCTGTTTCGGCGTCTTTGCCATCGTTCGTGTAGTAATCCACACTATTCATCGCAATCCCGATACTAATCCCACCTAATTCAAAGTTGTTTTCTGTTTGAATCATGTAGTCTTGTTCGAGGATTTGCGCTAAATAAATTGGCGCACGACCTGTTGGAGACGTATCTCCGTTATCAGCAGGGTTTAACCCGTCTGGATTTTTATCACTCTTACGCGCAATCCATTTTGCAGTTGTTTCCGCATCGATGATTTGGCCTTCTCTGAAGAAGTATTGGTTCGTTGGGAACACGCTTCTTGAAAGGTCAATCAATCCTGTTTCAAAGTTCTTTAAGTTGAACCCTGTGTTTAAGCTTAATGTCGCACCGCGGTTTTGGCTCACTTCGTATTTACCATTTGTGATAAGCGCGCGGTAAAAATTGTTTGATAATTGATTTGTTGTTGATTGTACTACTTTTGTATTGGAATCTTTATTGGTATTCGTGCTAGGTTGATTCGCTCTTGTAACGTCTGCACAGGCAGCAAGCGAAATCACACTGGCTAATCCAAGTAATCCCAATCGTAATTTCTTTCTCATGTGACATCCTTTCTATGCAAGAGAATCGAGAAACTGTTGCTCACTCCACACTTCGATACCGAGGTCATTGGCCTTCGTTAATTTACTTCCGGCAGAATGCCCCGCAATCACCACGTCCGTTTTCTTAGAAACCGAACCAGTCACTTTGGCACCAAGTGATTCGAGTTTTTCTTTTGCATCTTGTCTTGTTAATTGTTCTAAAGTCCCTGTTAGTACGACCGTCTTGCCGCTGAGGACGTGTCCTGAGGCAGCTGAGTCGTCTTTTGTCACTCCAAGATAGGTCATATTCACGCCACTATCTTGCAATTCTTGAATTAATTCTTGAACAGATGGTTGTTCAAAATAAGTTTTTACACTATAAGCAATAATATCACCTAAACCATCAATTTCCAACAATTGTTCAATGCTCGCTTCTTGCAGAGCCGTCATCGTTTTAAAATGTTGCGCTAATTCTTTCGCCGCCTTGGTTCCGACATGACGAATCCCAAGCCCTGTTAAGAGGCGTTCGAGTGAGTTTTCTTTACTCTTCTCGATGGCTTCAAGGATATTTTCTGCACTCTTTTGTTGCACTTTATCTAAAGCTAACAATTGGTCTAGTGTTAATTGATATAAATCTGCCACATCCATGACAAGCCCTTCTTCAAAAAGTTGCTTTATGACACGTGGCCCAATTCCACTCATATTCATCGCATTACGAGATACAAAGTGGCTTAACCCTTCTGTTAATTGAGCAGGACATTTTGGGTTTAAGCAGCGAATCGCTACCTCTTCTTCCAAATGCTCTAATTTTTCATGACAGACCGGACAAGTTGTTGGAAATTCGTAAGGCTTGCTCGTTTCTGGACGTTTCTCTAAAATCACGCGTGTGACTTCTGGAATAATGTCTCCTGCCTTATGAATCACTACTGTGTCTTCAAGGCGGATGTCACGTTCTTTAATCAAGTCGATATTATGCAAGCTCGCACGGCGTACCGTCGTTCCTGCTAGTTGAAC
>JABZYV010000076.1:0-1905 GCA_015264955.1 Streptococcus sp.
GCATAGCCCACTTGTACCCCAGCGATTGGTCCGTCAAATGGAATATCTGAGATAGAAAGTGCCAAGGATGAACCAAACATAGCTGCCATTGGTGCAGATGCATTTTCATCATAAGAAAGAACCGTATTGATGACTTGCACTTCGTTACGGAAACCTTCCGCAAACATTGGACGGATTGGACGGTCGATTAAACGCGCTGTAAGAGTAGCATGTTCACTTGGACGACCTTCACGTTTGATGAAGCCTCCAGGAATTTTACCTGCTGCATACATTTTTTCTTCGTAGTTCACTGTTAACGGGAAGAAATCTGTATCTTTTGCTTGTTTTGTACCAACAGCCGCTGTTAACACAACAGTATCACCGTAACGTACTAATACAGCACCATTGGCTTGTTTTGCTAATTGGCCGATTTCAACTGTTAATTGACGTCCGCCCCAGTTGTAGCTAAAAACTTTCTTTTCTGACATAACTAATCTCCTTTTCTCTTATTTGCGTATCTTCCAGACCTACTTTTAGAAATAAAAACGTTCGACACATTCGGGCGCTTTTATTTCTAAAGTAAGATGACACTAGAAGATACAAAGTTTGTCATACAGAGTCATTTTATCATATCTGCCCATTAAGTACTATTCTTTTGCGATAAAAAAAGACGAGTGGCCTTTCTCCCCATATGGCGAAGAAAACCACTCGTCTATTTTGTTGAATTTTATAATGTCACAACATTTCCTTGTTCGAAAATAGTGAACTCTTTTGTTTCAAGGTTTGCTTCTAAACGTGCTTCGAATTCTCCTGAAGCGTCCTTACGTGTAATCACGATTGTGTTTTCACTTGGCGTTTCTACTTCAAAAGAACCTTCTAAATCAAACGCTTTTGATGTATTTCTGAAGCGTAATAAGTTGATTAGTTTTTTCACGACTGGACGTTCTACTTCACGGTCGATTTCTTCTAATGTGTAGTAATGACGGTTGATGTTACGACCTTCTTTTGAAGATTCTAATAACTCAATGTCATTTTCACCAGCAAGTAATCCAACATAATATACTTGCGGAATACCAGGTGCAAAGCATTGCAGAACACGTGATAATAAGTAACTTGCATCATCATTTCCTAAGGCACTGTAGTATGTGCTGTTGATTTGATAGATGTCTAAGTTATTGTATTTTTCGCTTGAGTAGATACGTTTTACGTTGGCACCTACTTCATATAATTTATTTGAAGTGTAATCTAACTCTTCATCAGTTAATAAGTCTCTAGCATCTACGACACCGATTCCGTCATGCGTATCGAGTGTTGTAAATTGCTTCATTGGACTCATTTGTAACCAGTTTGCTAAACGATTTGATTTCCCAGAATATAGTGAATATAAAACAACCATTGGCAATGCAAAGTCATATACGAAGTAATCATGGTCGGCAATTTTCATTTGGATTGAATAATGCTCATGAATTTCAGGAAGCAATTCTACTTGATATTTCGCAGCTTCATCACGTACTTCATTTAATAAATCCCAAATATCTGGTTCTACGAAGAAGTCATTTGTATCCAGTTTTTTAACCGCATATGCAAAGGCATCTAAACGAATTAATGAGCAGCCGTGGCTTGCCATGTCTTTAATCGTTTCGCGAATAAACTCTTTCACGATTTCTTTACGAACATCAAGGTCGATTTGCTCTTCTCCGAATGTGTTCCATACTTCTTCTGTTGTTCCATCGGCAAAATGAACCGTTTGGAATGGTGCTTTATCTTTACGTTTATAGATTAAGTCGATATCTTCCTGTGTTGGACGGCCAGGTGGGAAAAACTCATGAATACGGATGAACATATCTTTGTAAGGTGAGTTTTCGTGATTTTTTACAAAATCTTGGAAGAATTTAGACTCACGAGAAATATGGTTAATCATGAAGT
>JABZYV010000077.1:0-1736 GCA_015264955.1 Streptococcus sp.
ATTTTGTAGCTATCGTGAAAAAAGGCGAAAACAAACAATAAAAGTATGTTATAATACAATTATTAACAGCCAGGAGGTTTAATAATGGGACTAAAGGATTTATTTTCTCGTAAAAAAGAAGAACCGAAAGTAGAAGAAAAACCGGTTCAACCAGAAGAAAAAAAAGAAGAGCAAGCAGCAGTTGAGACTGCTCCAAAAAAAGTAGAAAAAACTAAAGAAACTGAAGAACCCCGTGTGTTTACAGTGGGAATTGAATATATATATACTGTCTCAAAAGATTCACCAGATATGGTTGTTGCTGGACAAGTAACAGGAACCATAAAAGTTGGGGATGAAGTCATTCTTACTAAAATGGGGAGCGATGATGAAGAACCATTTAGAACAGCAGTTTACGGAATTCAAGTCGGTGAAGATCGTGTGATGGAAGTGTCGAACAAAAAAGCTGTTTTATGGGTGGAGAATGCAACACAATTCTTCCCATACGTTGGAACGGTACTTCATTCTGAAGGCGTCACTGAGCAGCAAATGTACTCTGCATACATCAATGCTCTTGGCGAACGTTTTGTTGGTGTGGAGGACGGCGTCATCACTGATTTAGACCGAGCTCACTTATCAATAACCGACATTGCCGAAATTTGGAGACTCTTTTTATGGTATTGTAATGCCAATGCAGAGAATGATTCGGAAGAAAAACGTGAAGAGAATTTCAACAAACTTCGTACTCTTGTGACAATCGTTCGAGATAAATTATTGATTTTAGATGGTATTTATGCAGTCTATTCTGTTAAAACAGGTGAACCGTTCTTATTTGCTAAGACATCGACAGAAGATGAGGATAACTATTTAACATCACCTCCAATGATTCACTTGGTAACGAAAGCGAACAAGAAACACTTAAAAGAGCGAAATGCAGATGACGAAAACTATGAACTTCGTTATATCGACAATGGAGAAGATAAACAAGGTATTTTAAACTTCCTTAGAGAGGCTATTTTATTAGATGGAGCACAAGGGGTTCAGATTCTTTCTGAATATACTGCGATTGCGGCAGAAGGCTTGGTTGAACTTCCAAACTATGAGGGAATGCGTGAAGTAGATATCCCTGTTGAAAATCCAGGATTGGTTCGTTGGATGTTGCTTCTAGGTCAATTAGGGAAACCAGATACTCCAGAAAAAGAATTTCTTCATGAAATGTACTTCTATTTCTTCGGGCAAGAATTATTGAAGGCTAACTTCATCACTCCAATGCGTGCCCACGGAGAAATTCCACAAGCGAATGAAAAAGGCGTTACGAAATTCAAAGACGGATTCAAGTTTGATTTAGCCATGGAGAAGGGTACAGAAAAGCAACAAGCAATGATGTTCTTTACAGACTGGCTTCGATTCCGTCAAAAATTCGGAGAAGACTGGCAAGGACTCATCCAGCAACTTGATGGTAATCTTAGTATCCATGATGTAATCATTAATGGAACAGGAAAACCAGAAGCAGGTGCCTATATTACAGAAAGCATCTTTAATAAAATTAAAGAAGCCCACAAAAAAGACGCATAATGCATAAGGACTCACAGTGTGGGTCCTTATTTCTTTGATTATTTGGCAATGTTTATAGGCAGTTTTAAGGGTGATTAAATGCTGAAATTTGTCAATTTTTCTCTTGTCTTAAATTTCTTACACTTTTCTTAACTTTTCAGTTGATTTTTTCTAAGAAAAGCGCTATTATACAAATAATCTTTTGC
>JABZYV010000078.1:0-1529 GCA_015264955.1 Streptococcus sp.
GTACTCACGCTTTGTCGCTGGACTCGTGCGCTCATAGATTTCGCCTCTCTTACGAGCGTAAATCGCCATCGCATCCGCAATCGACTGATTCGCAGACGCGTCAGATGTTGCTTTCCATGTCGCATTATCGGTAAAGCCTTTAAGTAAATCAGCGTCCTTCACGACTTGGAACGCTGCTTTTGCAAGTGTCTCACGCGTAACTTTGGTCGCACGAAGAACAATCGGCTCTCCGTCTTCGTACCCAAAGAGGAACGCCTCTTTCTTCGCAGCGTCCAGATACGCTTCCACCACCATCACCTCATAGTCGTTTGAGGACACAACGCCCATCATATTCCATTTGACCTTATCGCCATTGATGGTCGCAGCATCCATGTGAATCGCTTCGTGCAAGGCCTCGAAATGCTGCCCAGTCGACGCATTCCATCGCTTCATGAAGTCGCTAAATCCAGTCGCATTAAAACGAACCAAGAGCTCCAAGTCCGAATAGGCATAGTCGATGTCATCCTTGTCGCTTGGAAACTGCGCAAACATCTCGTCACGCACCTTCTTGGCTGCGGATAAGCCTTCTGTAATATCGGCATCCTTGGCCGCCACATTATACGCCAGTTGCAACATCTCAAAATACGTCGCGTGCTCAGTCTGGGCTACCGTTGTCTGCGCCACAGTGGTCGCTTGAACTGTCGTTGGTGCCGTGGTCGTCACTTCTTCTGGCTTCTTGTTGCACGCCGCTAACGCCAATACACAAAGCGCTGATGCTAGGATTTGTCTTTTCTTCATACTCTCTCCTCCAATCATGAAAACCTTCTCTATTCAAGATTATTATAGCATAGGTGAGATAAAAAGACTGTAAGACTTATCAATTAATTAAACTGTAGCATTATACTTAATTTATCATCAGCTAGGTCATCTCTTCCCCGTATTAAATGAATTAATACTTACAAAACAAGGGATTTCCAACACGTTGGAAATCCCTTGTTTTATTTATATCTGTGTGGTCTTTTATACTTACGCTTACTTTTTCGATTTTCTAGTTCTTCGTTTATTAGTAAAGGGAGAAACACTTTAATTTGATCCAGAAGATTTTTACGTGATATCCAATTCCACAAATATACTAACACAAACCATATCAACCACACGAAAATAGATAATTGAATGATAAATAATATATCTTGTAAGGTTTGGAAACCGTTAAATAAGTATCCAAGTACGATAGGGCTTAGAAAACCTACAACTTTTGGTACCTTCTCAATTAAATAATCCATCTGAATTACTGAATTTCCTCCAAAGTCATATGGATACAAAAGGTAAAGATGCATTTTCTTCAGAAAATCATCATCGAGAGATTGGAGTTCTTTTTTTAATTCGCTAATTTTATCGGCAACAATTATATTTCTGTTTTCTCTCCAGATTTTGAAATAAGACTGCTCTCCCTCTAAAATATCATATACTTTTTTTCTATAAAATAAAAAATTCCAAGTGTTTAGCAAATATCTTTTTTTAGAACAAAAAATGCTGACACTTCTGAAATC
>JABZYV010000079.1:0-1387 GCA_015264955.1 Streptococcus sp.
ACTATCGGTGGTGAAGAAGACGGTATCATCGGTAAAGGTGAATTGGCTCCAATCGAAGACGCTAAAGCAATGGTTGAAACTGGAATCGACTTCTTGGCAGCTGGTATCGGTAACATCCACGGTCCATACCCAGCAAACTGGGAAGGTCTTGACCTTGACCACTTGAAGAAATTGACAGAAGCTCTTCCAGGCTTCCCAATCGTATTGCACGGTGGTTCAGGTATTCCTGATGACCAAATCCAAGCAGCTATCAAACTTGGTGTTGCGAAAGTTAACGTTAACACTGAATGCCAAATCGCATTCGCTAACGCAACTCGTAAATTTGCTCGTGACTACGAAGCAAACGAAGCAGAATACGACAAGAAGAAACTCTTCGACCCACGTAAATTCTTGGCTGACGGTGTAAAAGCTATCCAAGCATCAGTTGAAGAACGTATCGACGTATTCGGTTCAGAAGGTAAAGCTTAATCTAGCTTGAAACGTTATTAACCAGAGGTTTATCCGTAAGGATAAGCCTTTTTTGGTTCTTTGATTTGGAAAAGTGTTTATTGTAAACAAAAAATGATTGCGAATCTGACAGTTTAAGGTTATAATAAACAAAAACGATGAAAGTAGGTAGGAAATGAAAAAACAGGAAAGACTGAATGAGATTATCAATCTGGTCAATAAGGCTGGAACCGTTTATGTTCAAGACATCATGGAAAGTATGCAGGTGTCGGATATGACGGTCCGTCGGGATTTGATTGAATTGGAAAAGCAAGGGCTCCTTATTCGTGTTCGAAATGGAGCCAAAAGTAACCAATTCCTCCCTTCACGAGAGCTTCCCCATGAAGAGAAGTTACTCAAGAATATTCTGGCTAAGCGTGAGGTAGCGAAGAAAGCTAGCGAACTGATAAAAGAAGGTGAGAGTATCTTCCTTGGGCCGGGGACCTCTGTTGAGGTTCTTTCCGAAGCCATTAATAATAAGGAATTGCGTGTGGTGACCAACTGTCTGCCGATTTTCCAAGAGTTGTTAAAGAAGAAAAGTGATGGCTTTAAGGTAATCCTCTTAGGAGGGGAGCTTCGAGAAACCAGTCAAGCTTTTGTTGGCGAGATAACGAACACTCTCATGGAAAGAATGTACTTCCACAAGATGTTTTTTAGTGGGAATGGCATTGTGGATGGACGCGTTCTGACCTCTTCTTTTGAAGAAGCCTATACGCAAAAGTTAGCCTTAGAACGTTCTTCTGAAGCTTACCTACTGATTGACTCCTCCAAGATTGGCAAGGAAGACTTTACCTCTATCTGTTCCTTGAAAAAAGTAACTGCGGTGATAACGGACGATGCATCTGAGAAAGCACATGAAGAATTAGAGGAATATACACGTGTGATTGTATAAATAATAAAC
>JABZYV010000007.1:0-58947 GCA_015264955.1 Streptococcus sp.
CATTTGCAGTCTAAGTTTGGCATCCAAGTTACTTAAAGGTTCGTCGAGTAATAAGAGTTTTGGTTCAATGACAAGTGCTCTGGCTAGTGCCACCCGTTGTCTTTGCCCCCCTGAAAGTTGTTTTGGATAGCGATCACCAAGTTCTGCCAAGCCGCACACTTCAAGCATTTTAGCAACTTTCTCGTCAATCACTGCTTTACTTTCTTTTCTCACTTTCAATCCGAACGCTACATTTTCAGCCACTGTTAAATGTGGGAATAATGCGTAACTTTGGAATACCATCCCGAATTGTCTGTGGTGGACAGGCACTTTTGTCATATCCTCACCGTCTAATTCGAAGGTTCCGCTATTTTGATTGAGGAGTCCCGCTACAATTCGAAGCGTCGTCGTTTTCCCACAACCACTCGGACCAAGCAAGGAAACCAATTCCCCTTTTTCAATCGATAAATTCAAATCTTTTAAAATATGATGCTTATTATCATAGATCATATTTACATCTGTTAATTTTACAAATGACATATCTTTCTCCTTATGAAATGGAAGCTAAGCCCAACGTTTTTTCAATCGCAATCATAATCCCCATCGTTACAAACATTAGAATCACCGATAATGCCGAAACAGATGGATCGTAGTTGAATTCCATGTAACTTAATAAAGTCGTTGGAAGCATGGTCACTCCTGGACCCGATAAGAACATCGAAACAGGAACGTTATTGAATGAGTTCACGAACGCTAACATAAACGCCGCGAAAATTCCTGAAGTGATATTCGGTAAGAGCACAGTCGCAAAGGCTCTCTTCTTCGTACATCCAAGCGTCCAAGCAGCCTCTTCCATCGAAACATCAACTTGTTCCATACTAGAGCCAACCACACGAATCACATATGGAATACTAATGAGGAAGTGACCAATGAGAAGTCCAGGTAGAATTGGGAATTTAAAACTCACAACAATCATTTGATAGAGGGAATACCCTACGACAATCCCTGGAATCATTGTTGGCGATAAGAAGAAATCCTTCATTAACTTCTTCCCTTTAAATTGGTCTCTGGATAATACGTACGCTGCTGGCACTCCAATCACTAATGCAAGGAGTGTGGCTACAACGCCTACTAATAAGCTCAGTTGTAAGCTCGACATAAAGGCTTTTGACGTAAGCGCCATAATGTACCAGTCGATGGTAAATCCTTTAATCGGGAAGGTAATAATCGCTTCTGTCCCAAAGGAAGTAATCACGATAATCACGAGTGGTAAGAATAGGAATAAGAAGACAACAGTCGCAATCATTGTTAGTAGTTTATTTTTACGCAATGTCTCCACCTCGCTTATCCATCGATTTCGCTAAGAGATTCAATGCCTTCATCACGGCAAATGTAATCACAATCATGACAAGCGCAATCACACTCGCACTTGTCCAATCACCAAGCGTTGTCGCGCGTTGGTAAAGTAATGTCGCTAACATCATCTTTTTATTTCCACCTAATAATTGTGGAGTTGTATATGCGGTAAGCGTTCCTGTAAATACGAGAATACTTCCGACAATCATCCCGGGAAGCGACAGTGGCAAAATAATCTTGAAGAAGCCTTTTAAAGGACTTAGCCCAAGCGTTGCCGCCGCTTCTAGCAGGTCATCATCAATATTTTCCAGAACCCCTACAAGCGTCATAATCATCGTCGGTAAGAATAAATAAACCGAACCGATAATAATTGAGAAGTCAGTATATAAGAGTGACATTGGCTCATGAATCACGCCAAACATCATTAGTAAATTATTGATTACTCCGTTTTTACCAAGAATCGTAATCCATGCAAAGCTTCGAATAACAGAGTTTGTTAATAGTGGGAATAGCGTTAACGCAATCAGAATCCCTCTCCATTTCTTCGATACTCCAGAAATGACGTATGCTGCAGGCAATCCCAAAACAGCACAAAAAATCGTAACGATCAAGGAAATACTAAGCGTACGTCCTAACACCGCCATAAAATAGGAATCTTTGAAAAAATCAATATACAGTTGCAAAGAAAAACTACTTTCTGGGAATACCGTTGGAATCAAGCTACTTAGTAACGGAAGGACTAAGAAAAAGCATAGTAGAACAATCCCAGGAAAGAGCAACGTATATCGAACGTTCTTTTTCATAATACATCTCCTTGTTCGTTTTTAGACTTATATTATATGCCTAAACTGATAAATTTTCAATACAGTTCCAAAAATTTCCAAACAAAATTTTATATACTCCTTATTTAATTCGTGTTTAAACCCCTTTTCAACCCGTCATTACCAAATATGGTAATTACCATATTTGGTAATGGCGTCCTCCTCTCTTATCAGCGAGCGAAGAAGAAGCATTCCTGCTTTACTTACTCGCACAAAAAAAGTACGAAGATTATCTATCTTATGTATAAAAACAAAGATTACCTCGGTTTCTATAATAACAACAATAGTGACTAGTAACCGATGCGAATTAGATTCTCTTGAAAATTTATTTTCTAGAGAATCTTTGAGGCTCGGTAGGAACTGAGACGCAAGGCTCAGTCCGGTACAGCTATTGTCGTTATTATGAAGATAACCGAAGGTAATCTAAGTTTTTATAGTACTACATAAAATAATCTTCGTACTGACTTTATTTTATCGAATAGATACGTTTTCTAAAGCAACTAATGCTTCTTCTACGCGAGTCATGGCGGACTTAATAACGTCTTCCTCCAACGTCGCATTGCGGTTCACAAACAATAATGAATACGCTAATGATTGGAATCCTTCTGGAACGTGTTCCCCTTTATAAACGTCGAATAACGTTACTTTTGATAAGAACTCACCAGCATTTGCACGGATGATATCCACTAACTCGGCATGTGTTAATGAAGTTGGTGCTAAGATCGCGATATCGCGCGTCATACTTGGATATTTCGCAACTGATTGAATTACCGCTTCTTGTAAGTTTGCTTCAAGTAATGGTTCCACATCTAACTCGAAGACGAATGTGTCTTGTAAGTCTAATGCTTTTTGAACGGTTGGATGAACTTTACCGATTAAACCAATTGCTTCACCGTCTAAAAGAATGCGCGCTGTTTGTCCTGGGTGTAATTCTTCGATGTCTGTTAAAGGTTCGAAGCGGACGCGATCTAAGCAGTCAAGTTGCGCGAAGTACTCTTCTAGAATTCCTTTTACCACATAGAAATCAACTTTCTCTGCTTTATGGTTCCAGTTCGCACTTGTCACATCTCCAGTTAAAATACCCGCAATGACTTCGTTCTCGATGAAATCTTCATTGCCAGCAGCACCTAGTTTGAACACACGGCCTGCTTCGAATAATTTCACATTGTTTTGTGAACGAGCCACGTTGTATTGAACGGCTTCTAATAAACTTGGTAATAGTGATTGACGTAATTCGCTACGATCCTCACTCATTGGCCAGCTTAGACGCACGCTTCTTGCATCTTTCTTCGTAAACCATTTTGATTTATCTGGAGTTGTTAATGCGTAAGTGTACGCTTGTGAAAGTCCAGCTCCTTGCATGAATTGACGAGTGTAACGGATGAAGCGTTGTTTGTCTGTTAAGCCACCCACTGTACTTTCAGTTGTTGGTAATGTTGCAGGAATCTTATCGTATCCGTAAATACGACCCACTTCTTCTACTAAGTCTGCTTCGATAGAAATATCAAATCTCCATGCAGGGATTGTCACGTCGAAACGTGTTCCTTCTACAGTTGTTGGATATTCTAATTGCGCAAATACTTGTTTCACTTCATCTAGAGTTAAGCTTGTTCCTAAAACGTGATTTAAGCGTTCTAGAGTGATGCTTACAACTGGTAATTCTAAATCATAGCTTTGTGCAGAAGCAAAGGCCTCTTTCACTGTTCCGCCACCAAGCTCAGCAATCAATGCTGCAGCGCGTTTTCCAGCTTGAACGATGGTTGCTTTGTTAATGCCTTTTTCAAAACGAGCACTTGATTCGCTACGTAAGTTATGTTTTTGTGACGCTAGGCGAACCGCTTTAGGATCGAATAAGGCTGCTTCTAATAAGACAGTTGTTGTCTCGTCAGAGATTTCAGTGTCTAAACCACCCATGACCCCAGCTAATGCGACTGGTTGGCCGCCTGAAGTAATCACGATTTCGTTTTCTAATGAACGTTCTTCACCATCTAAAGTCACTAATGTTTCGCCTTCAGTTGCGCGACGAACACGGATTTCTTTTTCAGGTAATTTATCGTAGTCAAATGCATGAAGCGGTTGACCGTATTCCATTAAAATGTAGTTCGTTACGTCCACTAGATTATTGATTGGACGAACACCCGCTGCGATTAAACGGTTTTGCAACCATTGTGGACTTGGAGCCACTTTAACACCTTCGATTAAGAATGCGTGGTATGCAGGAGCGTCTGCTTCGTTTTCTACAGAAACTTTGACAACGCCTGGAATTTCAGAAGATGTTCCTTTTTCAAAGGCATCTGGTTCTAAATTGTTCTTCAAGTTGTAAATCGCACCGATTTCGTGAACTGAACCGCGCATGCTTAACGCGTCAGAACGGTTCGCAGTGATATCGAGTTCCACAATCGCTGAATCAAGCGCTAATGCATGAACGGCATCGCTTCCCACTTCAATGCTGTCATCTGTAAAAACGTAAATCCCATCTTCATATTCTTTTGGTACTAAGTTACTTGGCACACCGATTTCTTGTAAGGAACAAATCATCCCTTGAGATTCTACGCCACGTAATTTTCCACGTTTAATTTTATGACCGCCAGCTATGCGTGCTCCGTGAGTCGCCACGATTACCTTTTGACCTGCTGCGATATTTGGAGCGCCACACACGATTTGAAGCGGCTCTTCTTGTCCGACTTCAACTGTGACAACGCGTAAGTGGTCTGAATCTGGATGGTCAACGACTTCTGTTGCTAACCCAACCACTAATCCTTTTAAGCCTTCGCCTGGAATCGTTACGCTATCGACTTCAATCCCTGTACGAGACATTTTTTCTCCTAATTCGTGAGGAGTGATTTGTGATAAATCAATATATTCATTTAACCATTCGTATGATAATTTCATGTTCTTCCTCCTCTTATGATTCTTTCGTAAATTGGCTTAAGAAACGTACATCGTTTGTATATAATGAACGAATATCATCAATCCCATATTTCAACATGGCAATACGGTCTTGACCTAACCCGAAGGCAAATCCACCGTAGACTGTTGAATCTACACCGGCAGCTTCAAGGACGTTTGGATGCACGATACCGCTACCTAACACTTCAATCCAACCTGTTCCTTTACATACTGAACAGCCTTCGCCACCACATTTGAAGCAGCTAATATCCACTTCTAGAGATGGCTCAGTGAATGGGAAGTAACTTGGACGAAGACGCACTTCACGGTCTTCCCCGAACATTTCTTTGGCAAATGCCGCAAGAGTCCCTTTTAAGTCAGACATCGTAATGTGTTTATCGATGACAAGACCTTCGATTTGATAGAACTGATGTGAGTGCGTCGCATCATCGTTATCACGACGGAATACACGACCTGGACTTAACATCTTCAATGGACCTTTTGTAAAGTCATGTTTTTCCATTGTACGTGCTTGTACTGGAGAAGTTTGTGTACGAAGTAAGTACTCAGGAGTGATGTAAAATGTATCTTGCATATCACGTGCTGGGTGATCTTTTGGCAAGTTCATCATCTCGAAGTTATAGTGGTCTGATTCCACTTCTGGCCCTTCTACCACTTGGTATCCAAGACCGATGAAGAAATCTTCTACTTGGTCTTGAACGTGCGCTAATACGTGCGCAGTTCCACGTTCCATTGGACGTCCTGGCATTGTGACGTCGATTGTTTCAGATTGTAACGCTTCTTCTAACGCTTTTGCTTCAAGCACTTCTTTAACAGAAGCAATTTTTTCTTCTAATACAGAACGTAATTCATTGGCAAGAGCCCCCACTTTTGGTTTCTCTTCGTTGGATAAATTTTTAATGTTTTTAAGAACTTCTGTGATTGGTCCTTTTTTCCCTAATTGTTGTACACGAATTTGATCGAGTTCTTTAAGGTTTGTTACTTCTTCTAATGAAGCAAGCACATCTTTACGAATCGCATCAAACTGTACTTTCATTTCTTCTAAATTCATTGTATTCCTCCTTATAAAAATAAAAATCCCTTATAGCCAATAGACTATAAGGGACGAAATTTCGCGGTACCACCCTTGTTCCTTGAGACCTGCTCAAGACACTTGGACGCTGTTAACGGGGGCGACCCGAACCATTATTCATCAGTGAATCCCAATGGTCACTCCGGAAGTGAAAAGTTTGAAACGTGACTTGGAAGACTTGCAGTCAGGATCTTCCTCCCTAAAAAGCTTTGTTAAAAACCCTTTTCCATCAATGTGTTTTCTATATATGCTTTATCCTATCATAATGACGTGAAAATGAAAAGGGAAATTATTCTAAAAGAACATTTGTATCGCGAGTATAATGATTAAAAGAACCACCACTGAAACAAGCCACACATTTAAGAAATGATTGTACTTTCTGAGTCCTGATTTTGGAGTACGGTGTACTTGTACACTTTCTTCCTCACGTTCAGAATGAAACTCTTCTTCTCCTTCAAAAGAACGCCCACGACTGTCTCTTCGCTCTTGTCTAGCTTCTAATTCTTCTAACTCTCGATTCTGTTTTTCTAATTGTTCTTTATACGATTTTCTCGTTAATAAAGGTTCATTTGGCATTGATTATTCTCCTTTATGCATCCAAGCATATTGTGCTGCAATAATCGTCTTCGCATTCGCAATCTCGCCTGCCTGGATTTTTTCCATCACTTCTTCAAGTGGCATTCATAAGATTTCTATCTTTGTCTAATAGATTAGTATTTACAGATTTCGTCTTATAGGCTAATTAAATTTTTAATAAATATCATGAAAAAATACTTCCATAATCTCCTTATAAAATTTTATCTCTGATTTTATTCAAGGCATACTACTTCTTAAAAATCCTTAATAAATTGTCGTCAATTAACTTTTTTAATACATACGAAATTAGCACAGTTCCCATTAATGTCAGTGCTGAAAATAGTAAATCTGATTTCTGGCTGATGGGAACAAAGTTAGTTAAAATCGATATTATCAACCCATGAGTCATATATAAATATAAAGAAATTGAATTAAACTGCTTCAACCATCTATTCCTAAAATCTAATTTAACCATAACTAAAAGGAAGAACACCGTGAAAACTAAACCATCTATATTCCCTGCAACAAAATCAAATAGATTATTCAACTGATAAAAATTTTGAAAATATATTGGATAATGATGTGTCACAAATAATAAGATTACAGAAATAAATATTAATTGATTGTACTTTGAAAATAAAATTCTCTCTATCTTTTCTCGATTCATACAGAACCAAATCCCAAAAGGAAACGCAAATAAATTATTTCCCCAATAATTTTGGTAACCAATTTTATAAAATAGTAACATCAAAAACATACAACTAAAGGTTATGAACACTAGAGCTTTATTTCTTTCAAATTTAGAATACGCAAAGTAAAAAATAAAATAAAAAGCTAAAATCACAATAATAAACCAACTATGGCTTACCAAAGTACCTCCTTTTATAATTAAGTTTTTAAAGTACTCTAAATTGATTTCATTTCTCCACAACCAAAAATATACTAAAAGATATAATAAATTTACCCAAAAGTACGGGATTAATATTTTTAAAAATCTTTTTCTTAGAAATCCATTCAAATAATCTTCTTTATTTTCAAATTGAAAATATAGAGCATACCCTGAAAGGAAGAAATATACGGCAACTAAATATGTTCCAATATAACGAAAATTCGCAAAATGATATCCTGAATTAACCTTAGCAGCAATATGTGTAAATATTATTCCAAAAACTAACAATCCCCGTAGAGAATTCGTATTTTCTTTCTCC
This sequence comes from Streptococcus sp., assembly GCA_015264955.1. Lineage (GTDB taxonomy): Bacteria > Bacillota > Bacilli > Lactobacillales > Aerococcaceae > Granulicatella. The sequence goes on from JABZYV010000007.1 coordinate 7,923, forward strand.
AAAAAATCAATATTCTTATATGGTATTAAAATAAATAATAGAGCAATAAGTAATAATATAAATATATCCATCAATAATTCTCCTTTTAATAAAATAACGAACTAAAATCCTATACTCTTTAACCAATTAAACTAAGAAATGTATTACTAGGATTAGTAAAAAAATTAACTGAGAGAACAGAAACCTATCGATATATTTTCATATTCTCATACATTATTCTCCTTTATGCATCCAAGCATACTGTGCCGCAATAATTGTCTTTGCATCCGCAATTTCTCCTGCTTCGATTTTTTGCATCACTTCTTCGAGTGGCATCCATAAGATTTCGACAAATTCATCTTCATCTGCAGGCTTTGCATCTTCTTTAATCGTCACATTTTTTGCTTGGAACAATGTGATTTTCTCATCGCAGAATCCAGGAGTTGAGACCATCATCTTCACCCATTCTTCAGCAACAAGATTTGTTTCTTCTTCTAATTCACGTTTTGCGGCTTCTAGAGGCACTTCATCCTTTGCGTCTAATTTCCCTGCTGGAATTTCTAAGAAATGCATTTCTAATGGTTTTCTATATTGACGCACAAGTAACATCTTCCCATCACGAATGACAAGTACTGCTACTGCTCCTGTATGGAATACGAGATCCCTCGTAGAAGTTTTCCCATTTGGTAGTTCTACGATATCTTGTGTCACTGTAAAAATGCGTCCTGAATATTTCACATCGCGTTGAATTGTTTTTTCTGTAAAGTCCATAATTTCGCCTCCATTTTGCTTTATTATAATTGGTTTTACGTCTTTCAACAATTGATTTTACTAAACTTTAATGACAAAAAAAACTGAGTGGCACAACGACCACCCAGTTTGATTTTAACGTCGGTTATTTTGTTGTTGTCGAAGTTGTGAGTTTACAGTTGCTTCATTCGTTTGTGAAGAGCTGCTTGATTTTCCAAAATAAGCATCATAGACTTGCTTAGCAACTTTGGCAGCGTAGTCAGATGGTGAACCATCTTTGAAGTATGGTGCAACAACAGCCACTACGATTTCTGGATTATCATATGGCGCATACGAGATGAAGGTTGAATTTTCAACGGCTTCATTAGTATATGCTGGATTTGGTCCCGAATAGAACGCTTCGGCAGTCCCTGTTTTACCAGCGACTTGCGGAGAATACGTTCTGAATGTCGTAGCTGACGTTCCGTTTTCACCATGCGTTACACGGTATAGACCTTCTTTAATATGATCCAAGATTTCTTTACTTACTTGAATAGAGTTCATAATCTTCGTTGGAACAACATCCTCAAGATTTCCAATGCCACCACTTGGACTTGTTTCATGAATTTCTTTTACTAAACGAGGGGCAATACGTGTACCGCCGTTAGCGATGGTTGACATATATTGCGCTAATTGCAGCGGCGTATATAAGTCAAACTGACCGAACGCAAAGTCAAGTGCAGAGAAGGCATCGGCTGTTCCACCATTATACCCTTTTCCTTCATTCGGAAGGTCAATCCCAGTACGAACACCAAGTCCAAACTGTGCATAATACTCACGGAGTTTGTCAAATAGGCTTAGATTAATATTTAAACGTCCGCCTTTTTCGTACGTTGTTTGTCCACCCATCTTCATCGCCAGTTTAATCATATAAACGTTTGATGAACGTTCTAAGGCATCTAAGTCTGTTAACTCCATTTTACCGTTACGGTTAAACCAAGAACTCTTTGGTTTAGAAGCTTCGAACTCAATTGGTTCATCGACAATCGTATTATCCTCAAGCGTGATAGCTCCATCCATATACCCTGATAGGACGGTTGCTGGTTTTACAACAGACCCCATTCCAAACGAGTTATTAATGGCACCAAGCGCATCGTCTTCGACACCCGTTGAATGAAAGTTTTCATCGAATTTCTTTTTCTTCCCTGTAATTCCAAGAACGTCTCCATTTTTTGGATTCATCACAACGATATACACACGGTCCGCAGCAGGATCTGTCATCTCTTCGACTGACTTCGTTGCAATATCTTCAATTTTCTTTTGGAATTCAGTATCAATCGTTAAGACAAGGTTTGAGCCGCCTTTACCTGGATACGTTTCAGTCGTATTCACCACTTCACCCTTTGTATTGGTTTGTGATTTTACAACTGTCTTCGTTCCGCTAAGTACTGTTTCATATTGTTCTTCTAAATAACTTGTTCCCACACGGTCATTGAGTGAGTAGCCTTGCGCTAGAAGTGATTTCACTTTATCCGAAGGAAGACCCGTCTTTTCAGACGATACCGTTCCAAGGATTGTCTTCAACATATCACCCATTGGATATTCACGGTCCCAGTCAGAATCGACATCGACCCCGCGAAGCTCTCCAAGGCGTTCACTAATTTTAGCGACTTCTTGTTCTGTGACTCCTTCATTTTTCAATGTCACTGTTGATAAGGCATACGCACTATTCATTTTCGTGAAAATAGCAATCACTTGTTTTTCGGCATCACTATAATTTAGTGCATCGGCAGGAATATGTTCCAATTGCATTTCATACGTTTGACTCGTTGAGAGATTTTCTTTCGCAATTCTCTTCTTCTCGTCTGCTGTTAGAAGGCTATCGACTTTATCAGGGTTTGTCGCTACCCAGTAATCTTTCAAGTCACGTTCTTTTAACTCAGAAGCATCCACAGAAATTAATGTCGTTAATTTCTTAGCGATTTCTAACATCGTTGACGCTTTAACATCTGCAGGTCTTGTATAGTTAATTGCGAGTTTTGGTTTATTTCCCACTAAAATACGTCCTTGACTATCATAAATCGATCCACGCGGAACTGATTTTTTAGCAGTGGTTGTCTCTGTACGTTGTACAAGAGCAACAAACTCGTCTCCTTTAACTAATTGGATATACGCCAAACGGCTAATTAAAGCAATAAATGAAAAGAATACAATTAAGAATAATAAATTCAAGCGAAATGGAATATGTGATTTTTTCTTTTTCTTTTTTAATTTTCTTTTAGTAAGCATAATACACTCCATATAACATCTAGTAACTCATAACAGTATACCATAAATCTTGCCCTAATCTGTATAAAAAGGGTAAATAAGTGCTTAAGATTTTTTTGCGTTCAAGACTAATTTTTCGTGCAGGCTAATCGTTTCCATGCTATGCTAACAGTAATGACTAGAAAGGAGGGCTATCATGGAAAAAACGATGACCAAGAAGAGATACTATACGCTCAGTGTTTTGATTCCAGCGATGATGATTTTAACGATTTTCCTACTCTTTACAATCACCCCATTTGGAAATCGAACATGGCTAACAATCGACCTTGGGCAGCAATATGTCGACTTCTTCAGTTACTACCAAGACACTCTCTTGCATCACCCGGAGCAGTTTTTCTATAGCTTCTCGAAGTCTATTGGAGGAGAAATGGTGAGTTTATGGGCATACTATTTACTAAGCCCGTTTAATCTACTCTTTTTGCTCATCCCTCGTTCGTCAATCGCCATGGGGGTGACTCTCCTTATTTTCTTAAAACTCGTCTCTTGTACAGTGAGTTTTGCAGTATTGCTAGATGTGAAATTCAAACAAAGAAATTGGACGACGCTTCTCTTTGCACTCTCTTACGGATTTATGAGTTATCTTTCAGCCAATCAATTTAATGTGATGTGGTTAGATGCCCTCATTGGCCTTCCACTCATCGTCCTTGGCGTGGATGCACTCTTACAAAAACGAAATCCATTATATTATGTACTTCCTTTATCGCTCACTATTTTGAGTAACTACTATACTGGATATATGATTTGCCTATTCTTAGGTCTCTATTTCCCGTATGCCTATTTAATGATAAATGATTCCTTCTCATGGAAGAATTTTATAAAACAGTTTGGACGCTTTATCTTTTATAGCCTCCTTGCTGTTGGACTTATAATGTTCGTTCTTCTTCCAACGTTTTATAGCCTACTTGGTAGTAAAGGGACAGCGACTACCATCGCTTGGAGTCTAAAGTCTGAATATAATCCACTGCTCATGGCTTCCAAGCTCTTTATCGGTAGTTTCGACTTCCACGAAATGCAAAAAGGATATCCAAATATTTTTGTTGGCAGCCTCGCAATGTTTAGCTTCCTTTGCTATTTCAAAGAGAAAAAGATTGCACTATCCCAACGCCTTTTCGCGCTATTCATTACTGTTATCATCCTCATCAGTTTTAATATTGAGATGTTTGATAAACTATGGCATGCCGGTCAACTTCCGAATTGGTATTCCTATCGCTTTTCATTCCTCTTCAGCTTCTGGATGGTCTTTCTAGGCTATCAATGGGCACTGAAGAAAACAGCTGTTGGGATTCGTGAGACATTTGTGTATTTCTTCCTTGTATTAGCAGCAGGCATTGGTTTTATCCTCTTCCCTCAAGACTACCTACATGGCTGGCAAATTGCGCTTGGCTTCGGGCTCTCAATGGGAATCTTGTATGGTCTTATTTTAGGACGCGGAAAAAGAGCGCACCAAAAATTCCTAATTTCATTTGTAGTGATTGAACTGCTCTTAAACAGCATCATCACCTTATCAAGACTTGGGTATGTCATGAATTCTGAATTCACGTCTTATCAATCGTCATTACAAAACTGGTCTACCGTATTACGCCCTGCAGAAAATGAATTTTATCGCAGCGAGAAAACGATGCTTCGTTCGAAAAATGATAGCCTTCAAGTTCCAACATACGGCGTATCCCATTTTTCATCCACGTTTGAAAAGGAAACAGAAAGGTTCTTTGACGCGATTGGAGTTCGTCAAGGAACTGCCTATGTCAACTACAGCAATGGCACGCTTCTGACGGATGCCTTACTGGGGATCAAGAATACCTTTATCGAAAGCACAGAGGTGTCCTATAATGAACGTTGGGAACGAAAAGACTTGGAAGATTTACTAACAATCGCAACCTTTAACGAGGGATACGTTGTCACAAATCAAAACGTTCTCTCGATTGCTTATCCGATGAAAGCTATCCTGAAATCGATGAAGGTTCCAACAAACCATCCGATTACGATGCAAAACCAATTGGCGAACGCGCTTAGCGGAACAACGAGTCCGAAGAATATTTTCACAAGAGTTTCTTATGAGACAACTTTTGAAAATATCAGTGGTTCCCCTGTCGTGTATCAACGCATTCAAGTTGAGGACAAGACTCAATATGGTACGATTACACTCACCTTTACTCCTGAAACCGATGATCCGATTTACTTAGAAATGGCGGGAACGATGGGTGAAGAAGATTTGGAGATGACGCTAAACGGTGAACCGTATGCCTTTTATCCGGTGCAATCAAAACCCGTGCTTCTCAGTATCGCCAAGAATCAAAAAGGTCAACCGCAAACCCTTCGCATTACCGTTAAAGATGACGGCTTTGAATTTTCTAAACTCAGTCTTTATTCATTAAACACGTCTCTCTTAAACGAGCGGTTAGAGAAGACAAAAGCACAAGAACTAAAACTAGAAAAATTCTCGGCTACAGAGTTTTCAGGAACAATGGAGGTCTTCGAAGACTCGACTGTTCTCACAACGATTCCATATTCAACTGGATGGAAAGTATGGGTAGACGGCCAAGAAGTAGAAACATACAAGATTTTGGATAGTCTTCTTGGATTTACAATTTCCAAAGGGACTCACCGTATTGAATATCGTTATACGACTCCATTCTTACTGGAAGGAAGTCTTGTGAGTCTTGCTTCTCTTCTACTACTAATCTTGATTCTATATAGACGCAAAAAGACCGATGCCTCTTAGGAGACATCGGTCTTCGTTTTTTATAGATTATTTAGCAGCTTCAAAACGACGAGCTACTTCATCCCAGTTTACAACATTCCAGAATGCTGAAATGTAGTCTGGACGACGGTTTTGGTAGTTTAGGTAGTATGCATGTTCCCATACATCTAATCCTAATAATGGAGTTTTGCCTTCTGATAGAGGGCTGTCTTGGTTTGGTGTAGAAATAACTTCTAATTTTCCGTTAGAAAGTACTAACCAAGCCCACCCTGAACCAAAGCGAGTTGCTGCTGCTTGAGCGAATGCTGCTTTGAATTCGTCGAAGCTTCCGAATGCTTCGTTGATTGCTGCTAATAAAGCACCTTCTGGAACTTTTGCACCATCAAGAGATAATTGAGTCCAGAATAAGCTGTGGTTTGCATGACCACCACCATTGTTGCGAACTGCTACACGGATATCTTCAGGAACAGCGTTTAAATCGCTAATTAATTCTTCAACTGTTTTTTCGAATAATTCAGGGTGTTTTTCTACCGCTGCGTTTAAATTTGTAACATATGCATTGTGATGTTTGTCATGGTGGATTTCCATTGTACGTGCATCAAAATGTGGTTCTAATGCGTCAAACGCGTATTCTAATTTTGGTAATTCATAAGTCATTACTAAATTCCTCCTAAAATTAAATACAGTTATGAAAACTGTTTCTTTCTTCACTCATCATACCACCCTACAAACACGATACGCAAAAATTATGCCCACCATCCCAAATCCCCCAAGCGCGTGAATTTATGGTATAATAATCCCGCTACATAGAGAAAGAAAAGAGATGAAAACATGAAATTTACAGATTACGCATTACTGCCTTATTTGCAAAAAGCATTGGCTGACTTAAAATTTACACAACCAACACCTATTCAAGAACGCATCATTCCTCTTTTATTAAAAGGAGAATCTGTGATTGGTCAATCGCAAACTGGGAGCGGAAAGAGCCATAGTTTCCTATTGCCACTCATCAACAAAATTGACCCTAGCCGTCAAGAATTGCAACTAGTCATTACGGTTCCAAGTCGTGAACTCGCAGAACAATTAACCGCTGTTGCAGCCCAATTGATTTCATTTAGTGATACAGAAATCTTATTAGAAAAATGTATCGGTGGTACAGATAAAAAACGCCAAGTGGCAAAATTGACACAAACGCAACCACATATCGTGATTGGGACACCTGGTCGTATTTTCGACCTAATGCAAGAGAACGCCCTCTTCGTTCAAACCGTTCAAATGATGGTCGTCGATGAAGCGGATATGACATTTGACTTAGGGTTCTTAGAAACTGTCGATGAAATCGCGTCTCGTATGCCAGAAAACTTACAAATGTCTGTTTTCTCTGCAACGATTCCAGATAAAATCAGACCATTCTTGAAGAAATACTTGGGCAATCCAAAGATCATTCAAATCGAGAATACTCAGCTCGTTTCACCAACGATTAAAAACCAATTATTAGTCACAAAGGCACAAAACCCAATGGACGTTCTTCGTCAGTTACTTATAATGGGTCATCCTTACCTAGTCCTTATTTTCGTAAATACGAAGCAAAAAGCAGACGAAGTGACAAAAGACCTCCGCAATCATAACTTCAAAGTAGCAACGATTCACGGAGATATTCCTTCAAGAGAACGTCGCCGTGTGATGAAACAAATCCAACAAATGGATTATCAATTCGTTGTCGCAACCGACCTTGCTGCACGCGGAATTGATATCGAAGGCGTTTCTCATGTCATCAACTTAGAAATTCCTGGCGAATTAGAATTCTTTATTCACCGTGTTGGCCGTACTGGACGTAATGGTCTTGAAGGAACAGCCATCACCTTCTACACACCAGATCAAGAACAAGCCATCCAAACATTAGAAGGCAAAGGCATTTCTTTTGAAACGGTTGAATTGAAAAATGGCGAGCTTGTCGAAAGTTATGACCGCTCTCGTCGTGAAAAACGTAAAAATACTCAATCGAAAGACTTAGATCCTCGTCTTAAAGGGATGATTAAAAAGGCGAAGAAAAAAGTAAAACCTGGCTACAAGAAAAAACTTGGACAAGAAATCCGACAAAAACAGCGTAGACAAAATCGTACAAAAAATAAATAGTACTGACATCTTCATTATTTCAGATTACTTCGAATCCTTACGGATTTCTCTATAATCGCTGTAATGGGGTACCGGTGCAAGCCTTGGTCTTGCACCTTTAAAGCTTCAAAAAGGGAGTAAGGAATCAATTCCTAACTCCCTTTAATTTATCTTTGATACCATCCCCCACTACTGCGATTATAGGATCCGTAAGATTCTTCGTAATCTTTGTATAGTAAATTTATATTTGCAGAACGCCTACGGTCTTTTATCTTGGTTCTTCTGAAAATATCACTGTGCTGTGAAGTATGCTAAGCCAAGCTTATAAAAGCTTCGCTATGATAGGATGAGTTCCAAGGGAAAGAGTGCTTTCTAACGGCTTGCTAATTAGGCGCGGTTACACTTTGGAACATTACGTGGGCGCAAGTATCATATATGGTAATTATCATATATGATAATTTTCAGAATTTGGGCAAAAGAAAAACTCTTAGGAACTACTTACTTATAGTTTCTAAGAGTTAATTTTTATTTGTTTTTATTTTGCTGATCGATGAATTCTCGCATTCCAAGGAGCCAGTTGAAAGTAGATGTTACTAGTAGGTACATAAACATCCCTACTCCTCCACCAATTCCTAACACGCCAATCACCATATAGATGGTTGCTGGCAAGAACATTGCAGCAATCGTTAACTGTTTCGATACGGTTGGATGCATTTGAATGTAGGCTCTCATAAATAAGGCTGTTAATAATCGTACGATGAAACTAATTAGAATCATCAGTACATACATCATCAAGGTATTATAAATGAATCCAACTACTAATACCCCGATAAATACTAACCACAGTTTCGACTGGAATTCTTTAATAAACTGTTGCACATTTTCTTTAGTGAAGCCATTTAAGCCTTCATAAGAAAATTTTGAGGTATTAATGATGGTGTCTACAACAATATGGTCTTGTAAAATCCCTATGGATGGAATCCCTTGACTAGATTCAGACGTCACATCATTATCCGTTGACTTTCCACTAGGGTCGAAGACGATATTAAATACATCCGAACGGTAAACAAATCCCGTATTGTCTCCCGCCGACAACTTACCATTTTGAATCGAGAGGTCTGGGAACTGTTTTGCAACGATGCCTAAGTTCGTATTCATGCTTGCGATATCCTTACCAGCACGAATAAATCCAGGAATTGAAACGAGTAATACGAGTAGGAAAAAGATTCCTTTTATTTTCTTCAGTGGATTTTGTAAAATCGTCCAAATTTTATTTGGTTTTAAAATACTTAATTGAATAAAGTCTCTAATCGTCATGTGCGCCTCCTATATAGAGAACAGTTTACAGAAAAAGAGCAGTCTTTTCAAGGAAACGGGGTTGCGCGAAGGAAATGCTACCAGAACTATTCCTAAAAATCCTTACGGATTTCTTTTTATAGTAGCGGTAACGTTACACCGGTTCGAGCCGTTCTGTCTATCTCCTTCGAAGATTCAGATGCGGAGTACAGGATAAATCCCTACTCCGCTTTTTAGAAAGTAAAACAAGACTAGGTTGCCCTAGTCTTGTTTTCGTAAATCATAATTTATGTCACTTTGCTTTCTCTCAATATTCACAAAAATTAGAGGTAATAATAAAGGAACAAGCATCACATAAATATAAGCATATCTAAAATAATTTGTCACCGGTGAAAATACACATGTTAGTATTACTGAGGCAATCAGTAGAATCGAAGGTCCTATTAATTTATCTTTTCTAATTATAGAAATCAACCAAATTAACAATAAAATGATTGTGAAGATACCAGATTTATAGAATATAGAGAAAATAGAGAAATTTGAAAACTCCCAATGTAAGTAATCTAAAAATCTATTGAATTTCCCTAACATATTTTTCCCTTGATTTTGATTCCAATTTTTGTCATGTTGAATATCATTTTCGAACCAGTTTTCTTTTCCGTTATACATCGAATAGTAATAATTTCCAATGTACGCAACATCCCCAACACTATATATACTCCAATATGAGACTGATAAATTTAAAACCGCCTCGATATATGTTTTCGGATGTAATCTATAACCTTTTAACCATATTTTGAAGAATTCCTTTTCTCGTCCTTCAAACTTTTCGTTCTTCATTTTTTGCTTAATAGGATCTGCAATTCCAAACTCAAAATCATCTAAATTTTTTAACCCTAGAGTCTCATCATAAAACTGAATTTCTTCTTCCGTAAAACTATCTCTATGGAATTTCATTGCTGAAGCTAATTGTTGAAATCTTGGTGAAAGATAATCATACTGGAATCTCGAAGGAGCTGGTTTCAATAATGATAAGCCAATTTGATTTAAACCTAAAGTAAAAACAATTGAAGCTACTGTTAGTAATAGAACTCTTTTACGATTTAAACGGTTATATACAAAAAGTGCTAACACAGCAACAATAAGATATATTACTGCTTTTCTATGTAACATATATACTAAGAAAAAAGAAAAAACAAAAGCGAAGGTATATTTTTTCTTACTCCAAAATTCTTCTGGAAAATATTGGATTAAAATGATACATAGAAAATAAATCATTAAAGCATTCATGAGGTGAGTATCTTTATAAGTCGTGATACTTGTGATTATAAAATTAGGATATGTCAAATAGAAAAGATAAATTACCATCTTTAATTTCTTATTAACTTTAAATCTGTCAAAAATTTCAAGTAGCACATATACAGTAATTAACGAAGTAATTATCATAGTTAATAGGTTTAAAATAGCAACGCCAACACCAACACCACCAAAAAACTTCCAACCAAATTTAGCAAATAGTCCCACGATATAAGTATACAAATAAGGATGTGAATTAGTTAATGGTGTATATCCCAGTCCTTCTTTAATAATATACATCCCATCCCAAGTTGTTGAACCTGGATAAAATAGGAAGAAAAAGACCAAACGAATCGCAAGAAATGGAATAAGTAGTTTAATATATTCCTGTTTATTAAAAGTGATATTATCTGAATCTAAACTTATTTTAGTTGATTGATTAAATTTAGTTATCATTAACAAACAAAAATGAAATATACTAATGAATGAAAATATAATTAAAATTATAAAACACAATATCGCATATTTTCCTGACGCGCCACGTAAAAGATGATGAGTATATGAGATATCACTTCCAACTATATACATGTTCGAAAGAAGTAAACTGAAAAAAGCCACAATTAATTTTTTTCTACGGTCAAATTCCTGGATTTTCTCTTTACACAAGCAATAATAAATAGTTATAAACAGTAAAAAAGATACAACAGAGTCACCTTCAAAAACACGAAGAAAAGAAACATAGTCTTTAACAACAATAGTTTTATTAAAGGTCAATGCAAAAGTGGCAACTAAAGCAACTAAAGCGTTATAGATTTTAGTATTAACTTTAATTAGACTTTTCATTGCTAAATACCCACTTTCTTTGAATTTGATAACTAATTAAGAATAGAACTGTATCAACAATGATTTTTATAAAGGTCTCAGACATATTTGTCATATTCCAAATCGCAAACACTAAAGTCGCTGAAAGAGCTAACTGTACAATCGCTAATGAATAATATTTGTAAATAGTATTCTTAATTCTTTTTTCACCATTAAAAACGATATTTTTATTAACAGTAAAATTATAATATGATGAAAAAATACGTGCGATAGTAGTAGCCACCACAATTAATACTGCTCCTCTTTCTAATCCCATACTTAACAAGAGCGTAAGCATCAACTGAAAAAGACCAATATCTAAGATAAAAGAAGAAACTGAAGACAATACAAACTTGAAGAACGATGCAAAAATCACTTTATAAATTCTGATAGAATCTTTAATTGGATTAAAGTGAGTTTCCGCATTATTATCAAAGTAGATTGTTTCGATTGTTACTTCATCTATTTGTACTTTATGATCAATCACTTCAATCAACATCTTTGTTTCATACTCGAATCTTTCCCCATCAATATCTACCATTAATGGAATAATTGAATTAGGAAATCCTCGTAATCCTGTTTGAGTATCTGTAATTGACGTTCCATACAATAACTTAAAAACAAACTTTGTTAACTTGTTCCCAAATTTACTTTTTGGTGGCACATTATCAGAATCAAAATCTCGACAGCCTAAAATTAAAGAATGAGGACATTCATTCATTTTATCAATCATTTTTAAAACATCTTCAACACGATGTTGCCCATCAGAATCTGCTGTAATGATGCCGTTAAAATTATTTACTTCACATAAAGTTAAATAATAATTAAATGCATTCTTAAGGGCTCTACCTTTTCCTAAATTTTTTGCGTGCCTGAAAATTTTACACTCTGTAGATGCCTCTAACTCTGAAAAAATTGGTTGGAATTTTTCAGAACTTCCATCATCTATTACTAAAATATCCTTTACCCCTGCATTATTTAAGTCTCTGACATAGTCCAATAATAATTCATTAGGATTTAATGCTGGTATTACAATTAAAGAACCTTTCATATTCTAATCCTTTCTTTTATTAGTCGCGGTCAACCCACTTGCGGCCATCACGTTCGATTAAATCATAACCTGATTGTGGTCCTTTGCTTCCTGCAGCATAGTTTGGAAACTCCGCTGCAATTTCACTATCCCATGTTTGGCGAATGCTGTCTACATATTTCCAAGAAGCGGCTACTTCTTCCCAATGCGTGAAGTTCGTCATATCACCTTCGATACAGTCGAGAATTAAGCGCTCATACGCTTCTGGACTGCTCATCGCGAAGTTCTCATCGAAGATTTTTTCCAAGTGACTTGTTTGAAGCGCGATGGTATTTCCAACAGCTTTTGAATTAATCACGAAGCAGAATCCTTCACGAGGTGTAATATGAATAGAAATACGGTTTGACGGACAACCATCGATACCACAGAACAATGGAGAGTTTGCTTCTTTAAAGACAACATCAATGATTGTTTCTTTTGAATGAAGACTCTTACCTGTACGAACGTAGAACGGAACGCCTTCCCAACGTTCATTATCGATAAATACTTTACCAGCAACATATGTTTCCATATTAGAATCATCTGCCACATTGGCATCTTCACGATAACCAGGTTTTAACCCGTCTACAGAAGGTCCATATTGCCCACGCACGAAGTTTTCATTCACTTCTTCTGCAGTGGTATAAGGGTGAAGTTGTTCTAACACTTTAATCTTGTTTTTACGAACATCTCCAAATGAAACAGGTGGTTCCATCGCTACTAGAGCAAGGATTTGTAAAATATGGTTTTGAACCATATCACGTAAAGCACCACTTGTATCGTAGTAACCCCCACGTTCTTCCACACTCACTTGTTCTAAGAGCGAAATTTGAATATGGTCAATATTCTCTTTATTCCACAACGCTTCAAATACGCGGTTGGCAAAACGTACCGCAGAAATGTTTTGAATCATTTCTTTTCCTAAATAGTGGTCGATACGGTAGATTTGTTTTTCTTCGAATGATTGACGAAGTTGATTGTTTAATTCTTCTGCAGATTCGAAATCTTTCCCGAATGGTTTCTCGATAATAAGTCGATTATAGCCTTTTTCAGTAATTAGGCCTTCTGCTTTTAAATGTTCTGTAATCGTTCCAAAGAAAGTTGGTGCCATCGCTAAATAGAAGACGCGATTGCCTTCGATTTGATACTGAACATCTAATTTCTCTGACAGTTCTTTTAATACGACATAATGATGTGTGTCAGTAACGTTATGAGGTTGATAATAGAAATGAGAAAGGAATTGGTTCAATTCGTCTTCTGATTTCACTAATGACTGAACAGATTGTTTGATAACATCTCTGAAATACTCATCAGTCCACTCTCTACGTGCTGTCCCAATCACTGCGAAATGATTTTTGATAAATCCTTTTTGGAATAAACGGAATAACGCTGGATAAAGCTTACGGTGAGCTAAATCGCCTGTCGCTCCAAACAGTGTAATGAGTACATGTTGTTCGCGCATGAGTTGTCCTCCTTGAATAAAATAGGCAAGTCGATAGCCTGCCTTAACAATAAATAACTACCTTTCTAGTGTAAGTTATAAGTGTAGAAATGTAAACTATAAAACGCTCCCTTTCCAAAGAAAAGGAGCGTCGCTTTTTTATCCGATATCATTTGCATCTGTAATTTCAGATGTCTTATCTGAATTGATTGGAATCGTCTTTTGTTCTGTTGTAGGCTCAGCCGTCGTTGATTCAACGGTTGTTTCCTGTGTTGTCTCTTCTTGAGTCGTTTCCTCAGCAGTTGTTGTTTCTGTCGTAGAAGTAGTTGTCGTTGTGGTTGTAGTTGTTGTCGTTACACCATTAGGTAACCATCTACCTTCCCCATCGACTTTATAGCCATCAGGAGTTGTTCCATTGCGAAGCATTGCACCACTTGCTTTGAAGTAATACCATTCGTCGTTATCTTTAACCCAGCCGACTTGCATTGCTCCAGACTTATCGAAGTAATAGTACTCCCCAGAAATTTCATGCATCCCTGTAAGCATTGATCCAGTTGTCGGATGTAAGAAGTACCATTTACCAGCTTCCTTATACCATCCCTTAAGCATATCACCGCTCGCTTGATAATAGTGATAAGCACCATCATGCCATTTCCAGCCAGTTTGCATTGCTCCAGAGTCGTTAAAGTAATAATATTTACCAGAAACTTCTTGTTGTCCGGTAACCATTTTCCCTGTTTCCGGATTTAAGTAATACCACTTACCAGATTCTTTATACCAGCCTTTTAGCATTGCACCGCTTGCTTGATAGTAATAATACGCTTCATCATGCCATTTCCAGCCTACAGCCATAGCACCAGAATCAACGAAGTAGTAATTCACTTTATCGATTTCTTTTTCTCCAGTGACCATTTCTCCGTTTTCAGGATTTAAGTAATACCATTTATTTCCATCTTTTAGCCAACCTTTCTTCAAGGCTCCACTCTTAGCGTAATAACGATATTTTCCTTCAATCCATTTCCAACCAGTTTGCATGATTCCTTCTTCATTCAAGTAGTATTTTTCACCATCTACTTCTTGATCTCCGGTTAGTTTCTTGCCCTCTTTACTTAAGAGATACCAAGCCTCACCGTCTTTCAACCAACCAGTTGCCATGGCTCCTGAACTTGCAAAATAGCGACGGACTCCATCGACTTCTTTCCATCCAGTTTGCATCACTCCAGATTCATCGAAGAAATACGTTTTTCCATCAATTTCTTTTAATCCAGTTACTGCAACATTATTGTTATCGAAGTAATACCATTTACCATTAACCTTCTTCCATGAAGAAGCTTGCTCATTCTCAATTAGTAGTTCCCCACTTGAAGCAAACAGCATTCGCTTGCCATTGAATGTTTGCCATCCCGTAAGCATCTTTCCATCTTTATCAAATAGATATTGATTGTTTCCGCTGTATGCAAGCTCATTCTGTCTTCTTACTCCATTGGATTGAATGTAATACCAAGCATCTTCATGCCAGAACCATCCACCAGGTTGTCGTGAACCATCTGCATGAACGTAGTAATATTCTCCCGGACTATGTTCATCCCAACTATCCTTCGTAAAAATCCATCGACTTGTTTGCATTTGTCCTTTTCCGTTAAAGAAATAGAACTTGCCATTAATTTCATGCCAACCAATCGCCATTTGGTCATCTGCTAAGCGATATTTCCAGAAACCATCTTCTTGATACCACTGAGCTTTTACGGTTGGAATATTTGGAAATGCATCAGAAATATTCTTGAAGCCATTATTAGAGATATCAAATACTGTTGCATTTTGAGTTTTACTTGAACTATGAATGATTTGAATCCCTTTTTTCTGAATATAATCTTTCGTCGAATCGACATTAATATCAGCACCTGTTGTTTGTACAATCATTGTAGGTGAAAGATTATTAATAAAGTTGATAGAGTTAGATATTTTTGCATCGTAGTGATGATTCCACTTCATCAAATCGACTTTTCCAATTTGAGGGCCTAATTTATCCTCGGCACCTTCAGCGTTATCAAGGTCTCCTCCAAGGTAAATTTTCTGTCCGTTTACTGTAATAACTGCAACAATAGAATTCGAATTATCATCTAACACCTTTTTAAGTTGTCCATCTGGGCCATATTCATTTTTGTAGTTATATAACTGAATATCCATGTCTCCTAATTTAAAGTGACTGTCTTTATCAGAAATATCTTGTACAAGTTTTACTCCCTTTTCTTTGGCAGCTTTTAGTGCATTGTCATAATTATATAAATTATCCCAAAGTCCCCAAGAAGCTTTAATTCTCTGATCGGAATACTTTTTCAAATAAAAAGTATCTACTGGAAGTCTGTTTAGTACTTCATCAGCGCCCCCAATATGGTCACTATGTACATGAGTCCCTAAAATAAAATCTAATTTTTGGACACCTACATTTGATAAATGGCGGAACAAACGATCCTCTAAAACTTGATAATTACGAATTGCCGTTCCGTATCGAATTGGATATAACGGATTACTTCCGTCTGGAAAATCAAAATCTTCTCCCATATCAATCAATGCAAAATGACCATTACTTTCTAGAAGAATGGCATCACTTCCGGTATTTGCTTTCGTATTAATAAAGTGAATTCTGTTCACACCAGTTTGTGGAACAGTTTCTGCTTCTACTTTTGCACCCAGACCGAGCGCGATAAATGCTCCCAAGGCTACGGCCGTTTTCGCTTTTTTCATTGTAAAGCCCCCATATAACTTGTTAAATATTACACTTCTTAATTATACAGAAAAAAATAAAAAAAGATACAAAATTTTCGAAATTTCGTATCTTTTTTTTCTTATTTTTCAATCGGTAATTTCACTTTAAACAATGACCCATGATTGATTCGGGAAGTCAGGCTAATTTTACCGTTATATCCTTCGATTAATTCTTTGGCAATCGAAAGACCTAAGCCATTTCCTCCACGTTCTCTCGAGCGTGCTTTATCGACGCGGTAGAAACGTGAGAATACTTTTTTCTTATCTTCTTCCGTTAACCCCATCCCGAAATCCTGAATGCCGATTTCGACTGCTTCCGTGGTTGGAGAAAGGCTAACGATAATTTCTTTTCGATCTGTTGAATATTTCACTGCATTATCGAGTAAGATGATAATGACTTGCTCGAAGTGATTGCGATAAATTGGAGAGACAATCTCCTTCTTCGAATCGATATCGGCAATAAACGTAAAGTCGGGATAGAGTATTTTAAAGTTCGTTACAATCTGTTCTAATGTCGCAACGACTTCCGTTTTGGCATCTTTATATTGCTCTCTTACTTGAGGCGCACGCGATAAATCTAGCATCTCTTGAACAAGTGTCTTCATGCGTTTAATTTCCGCTAGAGAGGCCGAGAGAGACTCTTCCAGCACTTCTGGGTCATCTTTCCCCCAACGGTTTAAAAGCTTCAGATGCCCTTCTACAATCGCGACAGGCGTACGCAATTCGTGAGACACATCTTCAACGAAATGCTTTTGCTGTGCAATATAGAAACTAATCTTATCTAAGAGCTCATTAAATTGTTGCGATACAATCGCAAACTCGTCATTTTTCTTCGGAACAATCAAACGTTTTGTTTCAATATTTTCCTCATTAATAGACGCGATAATATCATGAATTTCTTCAATTGGCTTGGAAATGAGTCGCGAAATGAAATACGCAAGCCCTATTGAAACAATTCCTTCCATCACAATTAACTGGAAGAACAGAAATCTCAATTGTTTTTTTAATTCCGCAAGCTTCATCATTCGATTGGTTACTTGCAAATGTCCAATCAAGACACGAGTATTTCTGGAAAGAATTGGCATCATCACTTGCACACTTTCTTCCCCTGTCGATAGCGTCACATATTGAACCTCGAGCTTACTCGATACTTGCGGGCGGTCTTGCCATTGTTGCGTTTGGAATAATAACTCTTTACTCGTATCAAAGACGCGAATATTCACTTCTTCATTCATTGGATAAAAACTACTATTCTTTTTATAAACCTGGTTCTTGTCTAGTTCATATTGTTCCGCTTTGTTTAGAACAGCAAGAATGTCTTCACTTGTTAATTTCTCTGTTTTTTCCGATAACAAATCTGCGATAACTTGTGCGTAAACCACTGTCTGATTTTTCTCATTGTCACGCAGGCCGATAAGTTGCCCCTCAATCAAAATCGCAGTCAATACAGCTAATAACGCAAAAATGGTGGCTGATATCACCCACCACCATTTTTTTGCTACCGATTTATGTTGGTTTTGGTCCTTCATATGTAGCTCCTCAGCTTCTCATTACATATCCAGTTCCACGAACGGTTTGAATATAACTTTCTCGTCCTGGTACATCAATTTTATTACGGATATAACGAACGTATACGTCAATCACATTCGTTTCGACTTCGTTCTTATAGCCCCATACTTCTTTTAATAACACTTCACGTGAAAGAACAATATCAATGTTTTCCATCAGTAATAAGAGTAATTCATATTCTTTCTTCGTTAAATCAATGACTTCTCCCGCACGACGAACGACGCGGTTTTCCACTTCCACCACAAGGTCGCGATATTCCACTCTTGTTTGTTTCACAACACGAGATTGTTCTTCCATTTGCAGACGTCTAAAGAGTGCGCGTAGTCTTGCAAGAATTTCTTCGATTTCAAAAGGCTTCACTACATAGTCATCTGCTCCTTGATCAAGCCCTGCAACACGGTCCATCACCGAATCGCGCGCTGTCATAATGATGACTGGTGTTTGTTTTACTTGGCGAAGTCGACGAACGACTTCTAATCCATTCATTTCTGGTAACATTAAATCTAATAAAATAGCATCCCAATGCTCATCAATGGCTGCTTGTAATCCGCTACGGCCATCTGAACACACTTTTGTTTCATAGCCTTCATGTTTTAATTCTAATTCAACAAAGCGACTTAAATTCTTTTCATCTTCAATAATTAAAATACGTTGATTCGCTGGCATTTGGAAACTCCCTTCTCTATTCTTCCCTAACAGATTTATCATACCATATTCATAAGATTCTTAACAGAATTTAATGAAATTTTCTGTCAATTTCATTAAATTAGACAATCAAAATTAACATATATGTTAATTTTTGATTTGCTTCAATAGAAACAAACAAAAAAGCCCTAGCCAATTTGGCTAGGACTTCATCATTTATCATTATTGTTCAATCTCTTTTTCTTGAGCCCATTCGAAGTGGAATGTTCCTGGTTTGTCTACACGGTTGTAAGTATGCGCACCGAAGTAGTCACGTTGAGCTTGAATTAAGTTTGCAGGTAAAGTTTCTGAACGGTATGAATCATAGTATGCTAATGCACTTGAGAATGTTGGTACTGGGATACCAGCACGAACAGCCGTTACAACAACATCACGAACTGCATCTTGATAAGATTCAGTAACATATAAGAAGTACTTATCTAATAATAAGTTCTTCAATTGAGGATCACGTTCGAACGCATCTGTAATCTTTTGTAAGAATTGCGCACGAATGATACATCCCGCACGGAAGATTTTAGCGATTTCGCCGTAGTTTAAGTCCCAATTGAACTCTTCACTTGCTACACGCATTTGAGCAAATCCTTGCGCGTAACTCATAATTTTAGAGAAGTATAATCCTTTACGAACTTGTTCGATTAAGGCTTGACGTTCTGAATTTGTTAATTCAGGAATCTTAGTTGCTGCTAATTCTTTACTTGCTGCAACACGTTCCTCTTTCAATGTTGACACGAAACGAGCAAATACAGATTCAGTAATTAATGGAAGTGGCACACCTAAGTCTAATGCGCTTTGAGAAGCCCATTTACCAGTACCTTTGTTTCCTGCAGTATCCATGATTACGTCTACCATTGGACGACCTGTTTCAGGGTCTTTCTTCGTTAAGATATCTGCTGTGATTTCGATTAAGTAGCTATCTAATTCGCCTTGGTTCCATTCTTTGAACACTTCAGCGCATTCTTCTACAGATAATCCACCAACACGACGTAGGATATCGTAACTTTCAGCGATTAATTGCATATCTCCATATTCGATTCCGTTATGAACCATTTTTACGTAGTGACCTGCTCCGTTTGGTCCAATGTAAGTCACACATGGAGCTCCATCGTCTGCTTTAGCAGAGATTTCTTCTAAAATAGGTGCTACTAAGTCATATGCATCTTTTTGTCCACCAGGCATAATTGAAGGTCCTTTTAGGGCTCCTTCTTCCCCACCAGATACACCAGTACCGATGAAGTTGATTCCTGAGTTTGCAAGTTCTTCATTACGACGAATTGTATCACGGAAGAATGTATTTCCTCCATCGATTAAAATATCGCCTTTATCTAAGTGTGGAAGTAAACTTTGAATTGTCTTATCTGTTGCTTCCCCAGCTTTAACCATTAATAAAATTCTTCTTGGTTTTTCTAGAGACTCTACAAATTCTTCAACAGAATATGTTGGAACTAATTTTTTATCTGGATGTAGAGCAATCACTTCGTCTGTTTTTGAAGTTGTACGGTTGTAAATTGAAACGCTATAGCCACGGCTTTCAATGTTTAAAGCTAAGTTACGTCCCATAACAGCCATACCCACGACACCAATTTGTTGTTTTGACATGAAACTTCCTCCAATTTGTTTTATTTAACACATCTATGTTATCAAAAATCACGCTTTTTTGAAAGGCATTTGAATGCTTTTCTTTTACTAAAGCTCTTTTTCATTTCACTCATTTTCACTCTTAGAAAACCTTTTAACATTTAACTCTAGTAATTCACATCAATTTACGGTAAACTATTACCGAGCAAAGAAAAAAGGAGCGATTTTGTTGGCAAAGAAAAAACGTAATCTTTCAACAGTTGAAAAAATTACACGTGTTGTAGCCGTATTAATGTTAATCGGTACACTAGGCGCTATCATCTTACAAGTAGCCTTAACTGCAATGAATTATAAATAAAAAGAATCCGGCAGGAATTTTCTGCCGGATTTTATTTTTTAAATCGTAATTTCTTCTCGATCTCGAACCATATAAGCTTTTAATGGAGTAAGACTAGCAAGCCAGTATAATCCCCCACCTAGTAAGGCTGTAAATCCACTACCTGTTGTAATTAGGAACAATGGGCTTTGAATTTGTTGTGTTACAGGATTATAAACAAATAATACTGCCACGATCAATGAAATGAACACACAGCTCATCCCCACAATATTAAACCCTTTTGTATATTGATATGCATCATGTCCCTTTAAGAAATAAGCTGAACGAAGCGCCAACTTTTGTTTTCTGAGTAGGAAGAAGTCCACGACAATCATCCCAATAATCGGGCCTTGGATATAAGCTGCTAGCGAAATAAATGAACCGAAGTATTCCTCAACGCCGCCCCAAATCGTTAGTGCACTAACGTAGAAGAAGGCAATCCATACCATCAACTTGTAGCTGAGTTTTGGCATCCCACTTTTCACAATCATACAGTTTACGTAAGATCCAGTTCCTTGAGTACCAATGTTTGCGAAGGCTACTAATAAGAGACTTAATAGCGCAAAACCTGGTGTGCTTAATGTAGCTAACATTGTCGTTGGGTCACTTTCGTAAACCCCTGTTTTCACGAACATCGCAAGCGCCATAACTCCACCTGTTGCTACGAAGAATGGTGCGACAACCCCATATGAAAGTGTTGTTGCCCAGTAGCCACTACGTTCTGTTTTCGCTAAACGTGGAAGAACTAATGCTTGTGTTGACCATGAGAATGCGAAGGCTACATTTCCTTCTGCTGACATCATAAAGCGTTCAATTGGAGATAAGTCTCCTTCCACTGCTGGTTGAACATTCATAATATCGCTTAATGGAACTGCCGCAAAACAAATACCGACAATAATGACCCCTACCGCAAGTAATGCGATTACAAGGAAGCGGTTTGTCCATTTAATAACTTCTGGACCCCCAACTGCAATTAACGTACCCAGTAACACACAAAGAGTTCCAAGGATTGGTCCCCAAATTCCTTTATCGAGTACAAGTCCAAAATTTCCGGCTAAGTGAATCATGGAGCTTGCAAACAAGTTTGCAGCGACCGCATACCATCCGAAGTTCGCTAAACTGATGACTGTAGATAGTAAGGCAACACCCTTCTGGCCTAGAACCGCTCGTAGCCAAATCCATAAGTCAATTCCGTAACGAACCGCAAAGATAATTGGTAAACACTCGATAAATACCCAAATAATATTAAAACTAAAAATATTAATGAGCATTTGATTAAACGTCAAATATTGCGCCACATACGCCCCTTGAGTATAACACCATGTCGCAATCGCAAAACCACTAGTAGACAGGAATAAATCCCAGAACGAATATTGACGGTCGCCATTCGTCATTGGAACAACACCAGTAATCGTTTCTTGTTGAATATAATCATTCATTGTTGCACTCATTATTGAATCACCCCACTCATCGCTAAAATTACGAGGAGTAAATTCACTCCGACGCCAATGACTACCCATGTGTAGTCTGCTTTTGAAAATCTTTCAGGAAAAGGATAGTCTTCTTTTTCCATCATATTTAATCGATTTTCTGTTTCATCCGCAATTAATTGCTCAATTGATATTTCTTCCTTCAATTACTTTTCCTCCTCATAAAGTCGAAGAGCTTCCGCACAATATTGTTTCGTGTAACGATACCACTTATACAAGAATTCTCCTACTGGTTTTCCATTACTTTCTTGGAACAAGGCCCATAAGAACCAATAATAGGATACAAGCCCAATTATTCCTAAGAAATGACGTTCACTAGCTACGCCAGGATTATGTTCTAAATAGATTTGAATAAATTCTTTTGCTTGTTCTAATGTGTAGTCTGAACAAGCCACAAAGGTTCCAATATCACTTGTCGGATCTCCCATACCAGAATATTCCCAGTCGATCAGACTCATATTACCATCTTCATCCACTAAGAAATTAGGACTATAACAGTCACCATGACAAATTGTATGTTCTACCTGATCTTGTTCGAGATAGCCGACTACCTTACCAACCATAGCTTCTAATTCTTCTTTATCGTCGAATTCAAAACGATTTCTCTTGATTAACTTTTCTTTGAAGTCTACTAATCCTTTTTCAAACTCAATCGCATACGGTGTTGACTTTCCAGATTGATGTAATCGCGTCATCAAACTTACGGCTTTTTCGATATCTTCTTTATCATCATAATCTAACAAACGCGCATTCTTAATGAATTTAGAAATCTTCCAGCCCTCTTCTTCGTTCATCACTACAAATGTTTTATCAATCTCTAGTTCAGCTGCAATTCTCATCGATGCCGCTTCACTAAGTCGGTTAATATACTCTTGCGTCCCTTTACCTGGATGACGATAAACATAAGCTTTCCCTTTACAATCAAAACAGAAAGACGTGTTTGTTAACCCATCCTTCAGAGGCTTAATGTTAGTAATTTCTGCTGGAGTCACATTTAAAGTATTGCAAATATTCAATAAGATTTTCGAATTGGTATGCATTAAATAATGTTCATCAAAAGCACGCAGTTCATCTAATGAATCAAACTCTTTAATCACTTCATCAGAGTAATGTTTCGCTTCTAATAACAATGTATCTACATGACGCGCATAATAGTCTTCCCACAATTGTAGTTTATAAGCCTCATGTTTAAATTCGTTTTCCAAAATCGATACAAATTGTTCGCTAAATGCACGGTCAAAATAAACATGTCCAAGCATATACCATTTATCTTCTCCACCGACCGTTACTTCTTTGATGATTCCATCTTTTGTTTCTGTTACACAGTATTCGTCCGTTTCACCTTCTGCAAATACTGTCGAATAGTATCCACGGTAAACGTACTCTTCAAATGGATTTTCTACAAAGTAATTATCGGATGAACAAATATACGTATTCCCTAGTTGTTTTCTAACAAGCATTAAGGAAGAACAATTGTTGTAGCGATAGTAATCTTCGTTCACAACAATCTCTACACCGAACTTGTCAGATAAATAAAACATTTTTTCTTTCATGTATCCGACAACCACGGTAATTTTTTGAATACCCGCTTCTCTTAATTGCTTGATTTCACGCTCAATGAGACGTTCTCCTTTTACGACTAAGAGTCCTTTTGGAGTTTCGTACGATAACGGTGCGAAACGTGTACTCATTCCAGCTGCCATAATAATCGCATTTTCTACACGATAAGGTTCAAGCGCTTTAAGGCCTTTTTCTGTCAATTCGTATTCAGACGTAATCCATTTTTTCTCCTCAGCTTCTTGGATTAGTTTGTTGACAGTACCCAGCGAAAATCCTATTTCTTCAGCGATTAATCTTTGATTCGTCTTTTCAGTTTTATTTTTCAAATTCAATAATAATTGAAATTGATGCTTATTTAACATATAATCCCTCCTATGTTCAAAATTATACACTTTTTTAAGAAAATGTGAACAACAAATTTGAATAAAAATATTATTTTTTCTTTATTAAATAATAAAAAAGATGCTTCTATATAAAAATAGAAGCATCCCTTCAAATGTTAAATCTGTTAACTTTTCTTATTTAATTACTAATCCAATAGTTATTAGCATCTCCAGGTACTTGTTGTTCAACGGGTGGAGGTGTCATATAATCCTTACCAAATTCATATACTAGAATTTCATGATACTTTCTAGGCACTTTTACAACTGTATCTTCATATGGCATATCGATGGTATCATATAACCATTCTTTTTTAATTCCTTTTGGATAATAAGGATCATATATTGAACAAGTAAAGTCTGTAGAATTGTCTTTATTATATTTTTTAGCTACCGCTTCTAGTTTTAGATTCCATCCTTGTGGTGATGTGAATCTAAAGATAGAAGAAGCAATATAACGCGGAATATTCTTTAGTCCACCATTTGTAATTTCAATTCCCTTGAAATTTAAAGATGAGAGTCGTAAGAAGTTTTTGTACTGTTTCATTTTTTTGCGGTCAGCTTCTTCTGTGACTACCCCATCATATGGGAAAATATCCACACAAGTACCTAACACTACACTTTTATCGATTAATTCAGCATCACGACGAGTACGAATATCATAAACTCTCATATAGCTAAATGGATATCCTGGAGTTTCTCTAAATGAAATTAAACGGTAATATGGATGCTGCTCTTTTACAAGAACATCGTATAAACGTTCAAATTCATCACGGGCTAATGAAATATCTGTATCATCATCCCACGGAATAAATCCACCATGACGAACAGCACCTAATAACGAACCAAAATCTATAAAATATTTAATATCATGTTTTTCGCAAAGTTCATGTAAATATTTTAGGATATTCAATTCTACCTCTTTAATCTCATCTAAACTCATTACTCTTTCTTTTGTCATGATTTGGCTCCTATTTTTAATTTTGATAAAACACCTTTTAAAATTGATTGATATAAATCATCTTTTGCAATCGCTAAAGCAATTAGATAATAAATTACTGAACTAATGACCGTTAAGCCAATATTTAGTAATAATTGTTTATCCACTACTTGCCCATACGGCACAAAATGATTTACAACAAATGCAATTGGGATAAAACCTAATGATAAAACAATATATCTCTTAAGCATATGCAGTATTGGTTTTACATGTACCAATTCCATATTTCGAATAAATACATATTCTAACAGTAATAAAACAATCTCTGCTGCCATTGTTGTAATAATGTAATACTCAGGTGCAGTAACTCCCATAAAGAATAAAATGCTGTTTAACAATAAGTTAATTCCGCCGCCGACGAAGTATAGAACTGTTAATCTCTCTTCATAACCATTCACAAGAATCACTTGTGTTCCAAAAATAATTTCTAATGCCCATCCAATGGTACGAATCGCAAAAAGTACTGTACACATTCCAGCAAAGAAGTATTTTTCTCCACCATATAATAAGGTTACTGGTATTCCGACGGTCGCTAAACCAACACAGATAGGAACAAGGAAGAAGAAAAAGGCTTGACTTCCTTTATTTACCAAATCTTGATAAGCTTTTCTATCCCCTATTCCAAGATAATAGCCAAGCCTTGGAACACTCACACTTACGGCTCCACTAACTACTCTTGCCAAAAGGGTTGCAATATTATATCCCGTGACATAGTAAGTAACATTTTCAACGATTCCTATTTTAGATAAGAAAATTTGATCCAAATACGTATACAACATATTTGCGTTCGCAATTAATAGTACTGCAAATAATGGACTCATCATCTTCATCATATCTTTTAACTGCACACGAACAAATTTGACTTCTCGTTTGATCCATACAAAACTTGCAAGGAAGTTTATTAATGTGATAACTGACATGACAATCGTATACGGAATGATGTCCTCTGCTTTCTTAACGAACATGAATACCGCTACCAGCATTAGGATACGAATCACTAATGTCTTATAGAAAATAAACTTATAGTTTTCAAAAGCTTCATTTAACCACTCAATATAAAATAATTGAGAGAATAATTGAACACCTAGGATATAGTATAAGTATCTCAAATCTGGAGTCTCAACAGTAAAACTAACATAAATATAATAGATAATAGTTGTTGCAACTGTACAAACTAGTGAGATATAAAAGAGCTGACTGAATACTTTATTAATCTTGTCTCGATCATTTTTTACTTTACTAATCTCACGCATTCCGTAATTGTAAATTCCCAGTGTAGCGAACGGAATAAATAAATTTAATATTGTATTAGCAACGTTAAAGTTCCCAAAATCCTCCTTACTCAACACACGCGAAATATACGGTCCCGTGATTAAAGGAAAGACAATATTCAGTATTCGCACAAGCATATTCGTGAATGCGTTCAGCTTAATATTTTTCATATAAACCTCTTTTGTTATTTTTCTTCCACTATTTTCCACAACCTAAAATCATGATGAGAAACTTGCTGTTCAACTGGAGGTAATTGCATATAATTACCGTAGTCCGAAGTTAGAAGTTCATGGAAGTTTACAGGAATTAGAAAATCCCTTCCTTCAAAATGACCAAACGTTACATCTTTCAACCATTCGCGTTTCCATACTGGCTTATTCATATCTTTGTAAATCAGATAATCAACGAGCTCATAATCTTCAACTTTTCTTGTTTTAGCCAGTTCGTCAATTTGCTTCACATATTTATTTGTATCTGTGAAATAAAATGCGATAACAGAAGCATATCGAATAAGGGAATTGATAAAGCTGTTCTTATTCGTAATTCCTTTGAATGTATAACAGCTCAATTGGCGTTTTTTAATAATCGTTGTCATTTTATCTTTAAATGCTTGATCATCTTCATATCCATCCACTGGGAAAATATCAACGTAAATCCCCATATTTGAATCGATACGAACATCTTCTTCAATTAGATATGTTTGATTGTCCATCACTTTCATAAATGGATAAACATAATTACGATTGTTCTTATATGACATCACTTGATAACGTTCAGAAGGATTTGCAATTAAATAATCTTGGAGTTTTTCATAGTCATCTCTTAACATACAAATATCCATATCGTCATCCCATGGAATAAATCCTTGATGGCGAACTGCACCAATCAAACTTCCATACGCTAAGAAGTACTTCACTCCAATTTTATTGCAAACTTCATGGATGTATTCCATAATGCCGAGTTCCATTTGTTGAATTTCTCGAACATCTGTCACTTCTTGATAGCGAATTTTCTCATCTCGGTTACAAATCATCAAGCCATAACCTGCAACAAACCAAAACATAATGTTAATGAAGTTTGTTGAATACATAATTTGACTTTCGAACAATTGCCCTAACAACATTCCGAAGAATAGAATCATCACTAATTTATCTGAATTTTTCTTCGAAATAAATAGGTATCGTACGAAACGTTGAATGATATATCCTAATAGCATCATAAAGGCAATTAATCCCACAATACCAGAACTTACGAATACGGTAATAAAGATATTATGGAAATTCCCACCAATTAAGGAATTTTGGATTTCGTACTTACTAAAGTACTGAGAATAGTAATTCGGAACATTTCGAACACCGTATCCGAGTACTGGTTTTACACTTCCCATTTTCAATGCATTTTTCCAAATATGCGTTCTTCCACTTGGTGTTGTCTCAATTAAATGCAATTCATTAGCAACCTCTGAAGATGAAGATGCATTATCTGAAATTTTTGTAGTTTTATCAAAATTAAAAACAGTTGCTCGACTAGAAGTTATATATTTTGAAGCAGCAAAACTAATCCCTACATTTGTACCAAAGACTAGGATGGCAACAGTTAGAAAGGCAATGAATCTTTTAGCAAGTTTTCCTCTTGCGACAAAAGCAAAATATAATCCAATCATTAATAGTAATGATAGTAGTGCTCCTCGACTTTGCATCATGGCAAAATAAATCACTTGAACTACGTTGTTAATTTTGAAATACACCGAATATTTATGCCCTTGATGGATTAAATAAAGTGCTAAAATAATACTAATGTAGGTAAAAATAGCACTAGCATTAGGGTTAACAATTCCCCAAACTCTTCCGTTCAAAACACCATATGAATAAGAACGGTCTCCTACTTTAAATAAGATTAATACTCTTGCAAAAAATAAAATTAATGCAAATAAAGCAGATAGAAAAGATATAACTTGAACGGTAATAGCTGTCATTTGAAATACTTTCTGCAATTGTTTTGCTTCTAACATAACAAATAACAAAATATACGTAACCATAAAAATAACTTCCGTGATATTTCCAAGAAAATTACCTGAACGATTCACTAATGCTGACAACAAATGACTCCCAGCAACTAATCCAAATAATACTAAAAATTTTACGTCCGCCTTGATTTTCTTAAAGCCACCTAAAAGGGAAACTAAAATGAATACGAAAACTAAAGCAGATAACCCTTTATAAATTGGATTTGCCACTTTATAAATAAGAGAACTCATACTTAAAATAGAAACGAGGATAAATGAATAGGCTACCCCCACTTTATACTTTTCCAAGTAATCATTAATTTTTGAAAAACTCATTTTTAACTCCTTTATTTACTACTTTTTCAACTCAACAATTTTCTTATAAAGAATTGGCGAAATACTTAAGAATACAATAGCAATTTTTCTAAATTTCGTAAAATATTGATCTTTCATTATTTCTTTTTTATGCTTTAGAATCCATCTTCTGTATTCTTTTTCTTTCTCAGTAAACTGCTTATTATTCGCGAAAATCAACTTATCGTATACAGTAATATAAGACCAATATTCACGATTATTCAATTCCGGTTGCAATCTTGGAAATTCTTTCTTAACCATACGAATAATTTCCTGATACACAGTAACTGTATCAAAAACATACTGATTCACCGATGTTGTTGCACTTCCCTCACGATGATCGTAAAAGTAAATAGGTTTATCAACAAAAACTGTATTACATTTTGATTGAATTAATAATTCTGTTAAGAATAATGCATCTTCTGCAAGATGATATTTCGTATTAAATTGATGGTCTTGAATTAGACTCTTACGAAATAGTTTTGCGACAGGGAAAAATGATGTTTTTTCTGTCGTTAATAGCTCTTTAAGTGTCTGTTCTGTATTCCAAACATTTAATTCACTACTTGTTTCAGGTAATGCTGTCACAACTCCATTTTGGATATGATGTAATTTCCCAATGGAAAAACCGATTGTTTCATCTGTTTCAACGGGTTGCAGTAGAGTTTCTAAATAATCTTCCGTAACAAAATCATCACTATCGATAAACGAAATCCACTCACCTCTCGATGACTGGATTCCTAAATTTCTTGCATTAGAGACTCCTCCATTTGGAATATGAAGCACTCGAATACGAGTATCTTTACGTGATAACTCATCACATACTTGTCCACTGTTATCACTAGAACCATCATTAATAAGAATCAATTCAAAATTAGTCATTGTCTGTTTTAAAATTGATTCCACACAGCGTTCTAGATATTTTTCAACGTTGTATACCGGAACAATGATACTAATTTTTGGTTCCATAATACTCCCCTTTATACTTCTCGTATCCATTTTCAAGATCGACAAATAATGCATCATGATGTGCAACTTGTTTATCTGCTGGAGGTGGTGTCATGTAATCACCAAATGCTGTTTTTAAGTAAGCATCGTATCCAACTGGAATTGGCATTTCTGTTTGTTCAAATGGTACAAATAATGCAGACTCAAAGCTTTCAATTGGATATTTATTCTTCATATATCCAGGCCCTGCACAAAGTTCTGTGATTCCATCACTTTCTTCACGCGTGTACTTTGTCATCTCGCGCTGCGCTTTGCTCCAAATTTTATAGCGTAATGAACGCGTTGGGACTAATCCTAATAAGAATAAGCTTCCCCATTTCATCAATCCACCATGTTTTTCAGGAATTGTTTGCGCACGGAACAATGAGTAAATCAATGCCCAACGGACTTGTTTCTTACGTGCTGATTCTGATTTTGGATAATAATCTAGCGGCAGGATATCAATTGCTAAACCATGCGGTACGTCTAAGTCCGCTTGATAAGGTTTCACGCAAGTCGTTTCTTTATCACGAATCGTCACAAACAAATTACGGTCTAAGTAATGTTCGTCACTGTTTGACATCACGTAACGCTCATCTGCTTCTTTTGGCCACAATTCAATCAGTTTTTCATAATCTTTTCGTGGCATAAAGAAATCTAAATCATCATCCCAAGGGATAAAGCCTTTATGGCGAAGTGCTCCAATGGCCCCACCACCGCATAAATAACATAATAATTCATGTTGCTTACAAAATGTCACAAAGTATTCCGCCATCTCTAAACATTTCTCTTGTAATGGTTCCATGTTTTCCTCACTTTCTAAATATCCCATTTAGCCACTGTTTTAAATGGCGTTAATTTATCTTCCTCGAAGAAATGATAAATATCTTTCATCTCTTGAATTGGATTTGATTCAAAAATAATTAAGTTCAAACGTGCATGCACTTTTGAATCTGCCATAAATTGAACAGCCTCTTCAAAATCCTTGCGACCTGAACGAGAGCTTCCAACCCATGTTAATCCTTTTTCAAGAATGTCACGTGTGTTTAATGGTACTTCAAACTCGCTAACTCCCATCATGACAACCGTACCTTGAGGTTGAATATGACGGATAATTTCACGATATGCATCTTGAGTTCCGCTACCGCCCACACATTCAATGGCGTGGTCGAATGTAAAGTCTTCTGGAAGATTGCTCACATCATATACTTCATCTACAAATGAGAATAGACGTAACTTCTCAGGATCTTTACCAACAATGATAATCGTAGAGTCTGGGAATTTTGCTTTTGCAATCGTTGCTACAACATAAGCTAAACTTCCTGAGCCCCATACGACGATACGGTTACGACGGCTATGTGCTACTTTGTCAAAACGGCGAAGTCCATGAACGCCGACTGACACAAATTCAGAAATGGCAGCGACTTTATCTGGCACATCTTCGTATTTCACTACACGGTCGATTGGAATCGTCACAAATTCGCGCATGAATCCATCATGACCACTTGAACGGAAGTATGTTCCATTCACGTAGTTTTCGTAAAATTCAGTGTTATGATCAAAGTCACGTGGTGGTTGGTTTGGAATCATCACCACATGATCGCCTGGTTTATACGTTCCTGTAGGGTCCGCAACAACGATCCCACAACATTCATGAATCAATGCCATTGGTAATTTCTTCTGCAAAATTTTAGCAGGACGTGTTCCTTGGAAGTAACGTTGGTCAGCATGACACAAAGCTAAGTAGTTTGGTCGAACCACCACAGTATCTTCTTCATAGAATGACACATCTTCATATTTAATTGAGAAAAACGATGGACGAATGAGTTGATACACTCGATTAATCATTTTAAATCTCTCCTAACATCGCTTGCGCAATTTTCAAATCTGTTACTGTTGTAATTTTAATGTTTGAGTATTCACCCTCGACAAGAGCTACTTTCACATCATTAACCACAAACACTTTACATGCATCTGTCAAGATTTCTTTGACATCATCTGTTAGGCTATCATACAAGTCTGTAAATGCTTGAATCTTAAATGTTTGAGGTGTTTGTCCTTGATACATATGCGTTCTGTTTGGAATAGAAGAAATCACTTTTCCATCAACCGATTCTACAATTGTATCATTGGCCATCACTACAGTATCCGCAACGTCATAGTTCTTCATCGCTTCAATATTGTCGACAATCATACGATAAGAAACGAACGGACGAACCGCATCATGCGTAATCAATACATCTTCAGGTGAAAACGATCCGCTATTTTTGATGTCCGCAATAATACTTAAGATGCTATCATTACGATTTCCACCACCGCTAACGACACGGATTTTGTCTTTATTTGTCAAAATATGTTTGTCTAATAAATCATTGAAGTAGCTCACCCAGTTTGGATGGACAGCTACATAAACAACATCTACATCTGGAACAAACAAGAATTTTTCCACTGTGTGAATAATAATTGGTTTGTTTCCTAATGGTAGAAATTGCTTTGGCATTTCTTGGATTCCCATACGAGTTCCGGTTCCACCGGCTAAAATCCCAGCATAAATCATTTTATACACCTCTTATTTCCCCTATTAAGGAGTTGTTAAATAATATAAATCTTCTCTTTGTTGTAGTAATGGATATGTTTGAACAGTTGGTTGTCCCATTAACTTACGGATTGAATTACTTACTTCTAATAAGACATCATCCGTTGCATAAGAGTAATAAATTTGCTCTCCTGCATTGTTTGTTAATAATAACTGTCTTTCTTCGATAAATGTTTGTGATAAATTATTTCCTGCGATGGCAGGACCATATGTGTTTTTAAGTGCCATCACTTGTCCAATTGGCAAGTCCGTTTTCACGTTTTTACTTACCGCATTCAATAATTGCTCGAAGTTTGTAACAGAATTGAATGTCATCAATTTTTTAACAAGTTCTTCGATAACGATACGTTGACGTTTTTGACGGCCTGTATCCCCTTCTGGATCATCGTAACGCATACGTGCGAATCGTAAGGCACTTTCACCATCAAGCAGTTCAGTCTTTCCTTCAACGAAAGAACGACCTTCGTACGTAAATGTAAGTGGACTTGTCACTTCAATTCCACCGACAGCGTCGACGAATTCCATTAACCCTTCCATGTTAATTTGCACATAGAAGTCAATCGTTGTATCTAACATCTTCTCAACTGAATTAATAACCATTGGGGCCTTTCCATAAGCAAAGGCGTGGTTCAATTTATCATAACCACCCGTTCCTACGATTTCAGTGTAAGTATCACGAGGCAGACTCAATAATTGAGATTTCTTCATTGATGGATTAACGGTTAATAGTAGCATCGTATCTGAACGGCCATCTTCTTCCGTACGTCCATACGCGCCATTATCAATCCCTAATAATAAAATGTTAATCGGTTTTGCGTTTTTAATAATGTCGTTTGCTTCTTGCTCTGTACGGTTTCCGACATCTTGAGTAATCGTGTTAATCGTATGGTTGATTCGACTTGCGTAGTAAGTTCCCGCTACTGCAATAATAGCTAGTAACAGGATTAAGATAAAACCAATACGTCCACGTTTCTTTTTCTTTTCTTGACGTCTCCCTTGTCGGGTCCATTCATTTGATTCGTTCATATTTACACTCCAATACTTTTAAGGGTTTTGTTTTTGTGTAGGTTGAGTTGGAGCAACAGGCTCTTGCGTCGCAGGAGCAGATTGCGTTGGTTGTACAGGCTGTGGTTGCTCTGGCGCAGCTGTTGCTTGTGATGCCTGAGTTGCAGGTGCTGTTGGTGTCACAGCACTACTTCCGCCACCATTATTAGATGGATTTGTCGGTGCAACATAGTCGTCATCATCATTACTGTTGTTATTGTAATTATTATTATTGTAACTATTGTTATAATTTGGCGTTACATTTGGTTCTACGTAAGTATCCCCTTGTTCTTGTACGTTCGAATTATTTTGAGGAGCATTTTGCTCAATATTGACTGATGACTGCGTTTCTTTTGTCTCGATATGTTTCAATTCAGTAATTTCTTCTAAATCAAGAGATTTTCTGATGACATTTGAAACACGAATTTTTTCTGCTTCTGGAATGACAAAGTAATAAATTCCATTGATCATCGCTCCATCCCCATTAATCGTATCCGATTCAAAATGTTGGAGAGCTTCTTTATGCGTTTGAGCAATTTGGAATAATTTTTCTACTGTAAAGTTTGTTTTTACAGAGTTTTCTAATGTTTTGAGAATTTCTTCGTATTTCGTTACAGAACCTAAAGTCAATAATTTTTCAACTAATTTTTGAATTACATATTGTTGACGTTTTTGACGGCCTGTATCTCCTTCTGGGTCATCATAACGCATACGAGCGTAACGAAGTGCGGCTTCCCCGTCTACATGACGTGTAACTCCTTCAGTAAATGACTCATCTTCATACGTAAATGTTAACGCTGGGGTAATTTCTAATCCACCCACTGCATCAACTAGACCCATCAATCCATGCATATCTACAGTTACATAGTAGTCAATTGGAACGTTCAGCATATTTTGTACACTGTTAATTGAGAATTGTTCTTTCCCAAACGCATACGCATGGTTAATCTTGTCAAAAGTACCATATCCGATGATTTCCGTATAGGAATCACGAGGAATACTAATCATTGTGGTTTTCTTTAGTTTTGGATTTACCGTAACAAGAAGCATCGTATCTGAACGACCTACTTCCGTATCACGACCATACGCTCCATTATCAATCCCTAATAGAAGAACCGAAAAGCTGCTATCGTCTGTTAATTCTTTATCACGTAATTGAACGGTTTCTACCTTTTGATGAATCGCATCTTCCGCTTTAGAAATACGACTCCATGCATAAGCAGCACCTGCGATAATTACAGCGCCCAAAGCCAGTAAGACCGTTAAAATAACTTTTCGTATTTTTTGATTTTTTCTTTGTTTTCTTCTATTCGAAATTTTTTCTTCATTTACTCTCATTCATTCCACTCCAATAACTATACAATCAGTTTATTATACCATAGATTTGCTCGAATTCATGAGTATTTATAGGAATTTTAAGATTTATCTTCTGAGTCAAAATACTCTTTTTTAAATTCAAAACCAAAGATCCATCCTTTAATCGTTCCAATACCATATGCAAAATGAATGGCAATCATAATGAATGGAATTAGTAGTAATGTTGGATTGAATTTTTGCTTAGAAATTTCAAAAACAGACAATCCTAAAACTGCCAATAAATAGAGACCAAACACTGTTAATAATGGTGCAAAACTGATTGGCGTCAACATCATTAACACAAGTAAAGTCGCCACAAATACACCAGGACCAAAGTGGAATAAAGATAAGCAATCTCGGCAAACATGAGAGGTTAAACCAATCCAATAGCCGTTGGCAAATTTTTGTTGAATCATTTTTGTAAAGGTTGGACGAATATATTGGAAGGACTCAATTGACGTATCGTACCAAATTTTAAATCCGTTTTTACGAATACGATAGTGATACTCGTTATCTTCTGTACGCGTTAATTTTTCGTCAAAATAACCTACAGTATCGACTACATCTTTGTGATACATTCCTTGAAATACAGAATCTACATAGCGGCTTGTGTCTCCTTTTCTATAGTTCGCGATACTACTTCCAAGAGCAGACTCTTCAACGATATGTAATGTTTTTGAAAAATCATCTTCTGCTTGGACAATAGTTGGTCTTTTACCTCCACAAACTTTTTGCCCTGATTCAATTACTTTGACATTGGCTTCGATAAAGTTTGTAGGAATTTGTGAGTGTGCATCTACTTTTAAATAGCAATCCCCATCTGAGTTTTTAAACCCTAAGTTCAATCCTGTATTTAATGTTTTTCTTGGATTATCAAGAATCTTCACACCATAAAACAAATGCTCGTTTTCTGCTTTAAATTGATCCATTAACGCACGAGTATTGTCTGTAGACATTGCATTCACTAGTACTACTTCAATATTTTTTAATGGATACGTTTGATTTTTTAAACTTTCAAAAATTTCAGGCAAGTAATCTTGCTCATTATAGGCACTAATATTTACGGAAACTAACATTTTTCCACCTCTTTGTATATGATAAAAGGATTGAGATAACTATCCCAATCCTTTTCATTTTATTTCTTTTTATTCGCAATATCAATCAATTCATCGTGTAATTCTTGATCTGTATAGCTTTCGAAGTTTTCAATGAAATTATACACGCGATTAATCTTAGAATTGTCCGCAATTCCAATATGAATCTTAGGAAAGACTTGTTTTGGATTTACTTCCCCTTCGTTCAGTAACTCTTCATACATCTTCTCTCCTGGACGTAATCCTGTAAATTTAATCTCGATATCGCCTTCATCATATCCTGAAAGACGAATTAAGTTTTTCGCTAAATCCACAATCTTCACTGGTTGTCCCATATCGAGTACGAAGATTTCCCCGCCTCGTGCAAGCGCTCCAGCTTGAATAACTAATTGAGCAGCTTCCGGGATTGTCATAAAGTAACGTACGATATCCGGATGAGTCACTGTAATTGGTCCTCCTTCAGCAATTTGCTTCTTGAAGAGCGGAATTACTGAACCACGTGACCCTAATACATTCCCGAAACGAACCGCAACGAATTTTGTATACTCGCTACGTGTCGCCATGTCTTGCACAATCATTTCGCAAAGACGTTTTGTTGCACCCATAATATTTGGTGGGTTAACTGCTTTGTCCGTTGATACCATTACGAATGCTTTAACACGCGCATGGCTTGCTGCTTCAGCAACATTTCTTGTACCAAGAATATTGTTTTTTACCGCTTCACGAGGGTTTAATTCCATCAATGGTACGTGTTTATGCGCTGCAGCATGATAAACTACATCTGGTCTATATTTATCCATTACTTCAAAGATACGTTTGCGGTCTTGCACATCGGCAATCACCGGTGTAATCGTGAAGTGTTGAGAATATTTACCAACTAATTCCATATTCAGTTGATAAATACTATTTTCACCATGCCCTAAAATAACGATTTCTTTTGGTTTGAATTTAGCCACTTGACGGCAAATTTCTGAACCGATTGAACCACCTGCACCCGTTACAAGAATCTTCTTGCCACGAAGTTGTTTTTCAATCATCGTTTGATCCAAATGAACTGGATCACGACCTAATAAGTCTTCAATTTCAACATTTCTTAGTTGTTGTACGTGTAAGTTCCCGCTCATGACATCGTCAATATTTGGTAAGATTACACATTCAGCACCTGTTTTGCGAGCAACATCATACACTTCGTTTAATTTCTTAATCGGAAGTGATGGCATCGCAATAACGACTTTAGTAATCCCCATCGTATCTACAATGCGTTCGATATCTTTGATAGCTCCTAAAATACGAACTCCATAAATATCTTTTCGTAGTTTGTCTGGATCATCATCGACAAAGGCAATTGGATCCATACGCATTGCTGGGTGCATCAGCATTTGACGAACTAATAATGTTCCAGCAGCACCAGCCCCAACGATTAATGTTGGTTTTGCATTTTCCATGACGCTACTATCCGCAAAGAATTCACGGAAGACACGCATTGATAAACGTACTCCACCAATCGAAATTACAAGTAATAACCAGCAGACAATTAGGAATTGCCAAGTTACTTTTGTATCGAAGAACGCTAGCCCTGAAATCGTTGAAACGATGACAGTTGCTGACACACATTTTACGACAGTAATTACTTCGTACACACTAGCGTATTCCCAATCTCTCCAATAAAGATTGAAGAAATATGAGAACACATAATAGGCTACTAACGATAAAATCGCTGTAATCGTTAATCCGTGAATATTACGAATTAATCCTTCTGTTACTAATCGAAATCCTAAAAACACTGATCCAACAACAAGTAGCGAGTCAACGATGAATAATAATAAAATTTTTAATCGATTATTCATTTAAATATCCTCTCCTGACTATCCAAGTACTTCTTGAATCACTTCTAAATAATTTTGAACAATGTAATCCACATCTTCATCGCTAAGTAATCCATGCAATGGTAGAGTCACTTCATTTTCAAAGAAGCGGTAAGCATTTGGATAATCTTCCATACGGAATCCCATATTTTGGTAAGCCGTTAATAATGGAAGTGGTTTGTAGTGAACGTTACATGAAACGCCACGTTCCGCCATTTTTGTAATAATTTCTCCACGTTGGTCATAGCTTGCGCCTTGAACACGAGTGATATATAAGTGACGTGAAGATTCATAATCTTTACCTTCATGAGGTAATACTTGGATACGTTTATCCACAGATAATCCTTTATCAAGGCGACGTACAATTTCTTTTCTACGTTCCAATAATTGTGGGTAACGTTCTAATTGCGCTAAACCGATTGCAGCCATAATATCTGGCATATTGCATTTGAATCCTGGGATAACAATATCGTATTCCCAAGAACCCGGTTTGATTTTTGCTAAAGCGTCTTTTGTTTGTCCGTGTAATGAGTACACTTGGAACTCTTTATACATCGCTTCAGAATCCAATTCGTTTGCTGGATTCCATGTAATACATCCACCTTCTGCAGTTGTTAAATTCTTAACCGCATGGAATGAGAATGATGCAAAGTCCGCTAATTTAGCAACAGAAACGCCGTCGCGAGTTGTTCCAATTGCATGTGCACAGTCAGAAACAACAACGATACGATTGAAGTGACGTTGTAAGTTTGTAGACGGTTGGAATAACCCACGTTTTGATTCTACTACTTCGAAAATACGACGATAGTCACATGGAACCCCTGCTAATTCAACAGGAATAATCACTTTTGTTTTTTCAGTGATAGCTTCGGCTAACACATCATAATTCATTTCGAAATGGTCTTCTTGAATATCAACCATTACTGGTGTTGCTCCAACGTGTTCAATCACACTACAAGAAGCTGTATATGTGTATGCAGGAACAATGACTTCGTCTCCAGGTCCAACGCCTAAAACACGCAATGCTAACTCTAACGCAGCAGTTGCTGAGTTTAAGCAAACTACTTTTTCAGTGCCCATATATTCTGCTAATTGACGTTCAAATTCTTTTGTTTTTGGTCCTGTTGTAATCCAACCAGATTGTAGCACTTCGACTACATTGTTGATTTCCTTTTCTGTAATATCTGGTGGTGAGAATGGAATATTTCTAACTTTCATGTTGGTTCCTCCAAGTTATTTTAAGACTGCAATCACAGTTTTTACCATGATCGCAATATCATTTTTTAAACTACATTTTTTTAAATAATCAATATTGTATTGCATTTTTTCTGGCAAGATATGTTCGATATACGCCTCATCTACTGTTAAACCTTGCTTTGTCCACTCTGCAATCTTTTCTGCTTCATGTCTAAATTCAATCGCTGCAATAGATGTTACTCCGGCAGGAAGTAATAAGGTTGTCTGCATTTCTGGTGTATATGCATCTACATATTTTTGCACTTCCGGTCTTGCGCCTACGAAAGACATATCTCCAATTAATACATTCAGTAGCTGGGCTACTTCATCCAGACGATAATTACGAACACGACGTCCAACTTTTGTAATTCGTGGGTCGTGATCTTGTGTCACAAGCGGCCCCACTTTATCCGCATTTAATACCATCGTTCTAAATTTAAATATTTTAAATTTGCGTCCATTTGTCGTCACGCGCTCCTGTCTATAAAATACAGGACCCCCATCTTCTAATTTGATTGCAATGGCAATCACTAAAAAGACGATTGATAACGGAACTAGCAGTAATAACGAAACGACAATATCAAAGATCCGCTTTGAAATCAGATACCCTTTTCGCTGTCGAAGTTCCTTCTGTGTTTTGATTACGAGTTCGTTTCTCATAAATTCTGGCAATGAAATATTCTCGTTCATAAAATCTCCTTTCATGCCTAGATAACCTTCCCTATTATACCACATTTTCTTGAATTGCGGTAAATTTCTATGTAAATCATGCAATTATTTTAGTGTAGAAAGGACAATAAAATAAACCAATCTAACAGAAACGTTAAATTGGTTTATCGTATCTCTTATTATTGACTATTGAATCACATTTTCTCCAACTAGAGTTTTCCAAATTTCAAGAGCTAACGCGTCTTTTGAACACTCCGGAAGTGGAATTTGTTTTCCATCTTTAGTAAGAATCGTTACTTGATGATTGTCTGCATTAAAGCCAATGTTTGAACTAGAAACATCATTTGCAATAATCGCATCGGCTTTTTTCTTTTCTAATTTAGCCGTCGCATACTCAAGAACTTTTTCAGTCTCTGCCGCGAAACCAATCACAACTTGATCCTCTTTTTTAGAATGTCCAAGCCCTTTTAGAATATCTGGATTTTCTGCTAATTCGAGTTTTAACCCTGATTCATTGTGTTGCTTTTTGATTTTCTGGTCCGAACGATTCGCTACATAGTAATCAGAAACCGCCGCTACCATCATCGCAACATCTATAGTTGGAAATTGTGCTGTAACCACTTCTTCCATTTCACGTGCGGATTCCACATAAGTTACAGACACTCCAAACGGAACTTTCAATTGTTTGGTTGTTGACACTAATTGAACTTTAGCTCCTAAGACGGATGCTGCCTTTGCCAGTGCATATCCCATCTTTCCAGAAGAATCATTGGAGATATAGCGCACCGGATCAATGCGCTCTTTTGTTCCGCCGGACGTAATTAAGACAGTTTTCCCTTTTAAAGGAGAGCCGTATGCTCGTCTACTTTCAAAAAATGTCACTTGTTCGAAGATTTCTTCTGGTTCAGGAAGACGGCCTTTCCCATTATAGCCTTCCGCTAAAAATCCAGTCGCTGGTTCGATAATGACTTTACCGTCTGCTTTAAGTTGTGCTACATTACGAACCGTTGCAGGATTTTCCCACATATGTTCATTCATCGCAGGAGCCACATAAATCGGAGCTGTTGTCGCCAACAATGTACTTGTCACGAAATTATCCGCGATTCCATTAGCCATTTTCGCAATCGTATTAGCTGTTGCCGGTACGACCACAGCGACATCTGTCTTATCCGCTAAATGGATATGTTGGACCTTGCTCGCTTCGTCTTCATCAAACGTATCCGTGTGCACTTTATTTTTCGTCAACACTTGAAACGTTAGTGGCGTAATGAATTCACACGCACTCTTTGTCATCGCAACTTCCACATTCGCCCCTGCTTTTACAAATAAGCGAACAAGTGTAGCTGCTTTAAATGCGGCGATTCCACCTGTAACAAAGACGGTTACGTTTTTTGCTTCCCACATAGACTATCCTCTTTTCTTAGAAATCGTTACTAAAATCGATGCAATGATTGGTGTCATCACGGTTGCAGCTAAAGCTTCGGCAATCCCATTTGTCATGACAACACCCATTAAGAAGAGCGGCAATTCCGCAACAGTTTTCCCTGTTAATTCTGCGTATTGATTTCCCATGAGTAAATAAATTGAACTTAATACCAATACAGTATTCATGATACTTCCAAGGAAACCAGCTACTGCCATTCTGAGTCGGTCATAAGCAATGAGTTTCGTTGCCTTTTGATAAAATAATGCAACAAGTCCACCCATCACTAAGCGTGGCAAGATAGAAATTAATGGATTTGTAAAGATCATCAAGCTAAGAACATTCCCTGACGTAAAAGCACGAAGGAACGAACAAAGTCCCCACGTAAATCCTAGAAGCAGCCCTGCTTGTGGCCCTAACACAATCCCACCAACAATAACTGTAATATGAATAATCGTAATATCTAATACCACTAATGGTAA
Organism: Streptococcus sp.; assembly: GCA_015264955.1. Taxonomy (GTDB): domain Bacteria; phylum Bacillota; class Bacilli; order Lactobacillales; family Aerococcaceae; genus Granulicatella. The sequence continues at coordinate 49,542 of JABZYV010000007.1, forward strand.
GTTCCCTAAAAATGGAACAAAACTTTGTAAAATAATCATCGCGATAAACATCGCACTTAATACCATTTGAAAAGTTCTTTGTCTTTTCATGTCTTCACCTCGAGTCTTAATGACTGTATTATACTAATCTTTGTCATTTCAATCAATGTAAAAAAACTGAAAAAGCTAGGAAAGAGGAATCTTCCTAGCTCATAAACTTCATTTTTAGAATGCATTATAGATAAATTCTGTTGCATTTGTGAAATCTGTAAATATACAATAAAGTAGAACACTAGTAATGAGCACATAAAATACGAGTGACCATACTAATACATTATCCATTTTCTTTAAAAAACTTGACCAATTCTTTTTCAACTAAAGGCCACCCCTTCCATCCAGGATGAGTTGCATCCCATATATAATAAGGATCGTAATCATGTGACGTTAAATCGACCTGCTTCACGCCAGCTTCCTTAACAATTTCATTGATTTTTGTTGAAAAGGCATTTCGTTGCGAAGCGTCAATTCCAATATAATCATACCACGGTCCGTTAACAGGGAATGTGATTACAAGAACCTCCACCCCTAATTCCTTTGCAATCTGTAAAAACAACTTAAAGTCTTCGTACTCAGGAGAATCCGTATACTTAAAAGTGGACGCGGAATCTTTAAATGATTCTAAATTACCTTCAATACGTTTTTTATAATACCAATCGTCAAAATGATATTCATTCGACTGAGTATCTTTTTTAGCTTGTTCCTCGTTCTTAGCCAACACTTCATCCCAGTTATAATCAGGCATAGTACTTCCTTTGGATGGGAAGCTTTCTAATGAATGTTCATCATAAAATGCTTGCACAACATTTACGGAGAATTTAGCCAATTCCATTTGAATCATAAACTGATCAATTTGAGAACCTTCACCTTCAACAAGCACACGTTTATATCTTTCAAATGAACTAACTAATGATTCATTTTTTGCTGACAGTTCTAGCACACGATTAATAAATTTAAGTTTAGTTTCTTTTGAAAGTTTTGGATTCACCAACGTGTAATACACATGCTCTTTTGAAATTCGACTTTCAAAGGCATCTTGTCTCATCCCTTTTTGATCGAACCAAGTTAAACTCTCTATAATAGCCACTTTCTTCTGTGTCATAATCGGTTCTAACGAAGCCAATGTTGATGCTTGAATCACATTTTGGAAGAATCCACCTCCAACTTCCATCAAATGAAAATCATCATAGTTAAACATTTGAGTTGGATGGAATTCTTTCTTATTTGCAACACTCAATTCAGAAGACCCTAATAATAAATGCGTGTTTTCATCATAGTTTGCTTTTAAAATCTCTCTACTTTTATGCTTGTTATAACTTGTATTATAACGAACACTATTATCATTCACTTTATAATATTGATTAATTTTTTGAACTTGAATAGGAACAAAAATAACGACTGTTATAATCGCTAATATTAATCCAATAAAGAAACCTTTTAACTTTTTCAATACTTAAACCTCTCAAAATAATCTACCAACAGAGTATACCACAGTCCTTACAATGTGAACATACTGAAATTCGGCTCTTTGTCAAATAGTGTTGATGAAGAATTTTAGGAAGGGATTAAGCAACTAATTGTTGCTTAATTCCTTTTTGTTTTGGGCCAAACATTTTTGTTATTAAAATAATCCTGTTCCTAAAATGGTAATAGTTTCTAAAGCCATAAGCATTCCTTTTGAGTACTTTTATTTTATTGTTTATTCCTTCGATAGGGCCATTTGTTCTAGTTGGATGCTCACAAGTATTTTGAATATATGGCAAGTAAGTAATTAGAGTCTTTAATACCCTTTTTAAACCAGGAGATAGGTTTAATTGTGTAGCTGCTTCAATCGTTTCCTTGAATTCTATATAATCTCTGTCCTGAATACATTCACGAAGTGAATGTACAACCGCATAATCATTTTTAAGAGATGGATTGTTTTCTAAGATATAATCCACGATTCCTTTACTTGTTATGAAGCTTTCAAAAAGCTTATAACGATTATATTTATAGTTCTGAAGTTCATTAGGGTTCTTTAAAATTAACTTCCAATAATGTTTTAACTTTCGATATAATTTTGGATCTTTATAACGATGCTTATTCATGACACGTACCCTAGTTCGATTTAATTCTCTATTTAAGGCTTGTACGATGTGAAAAGGATCAATGATAATTTTAGCGTTAGGAAACATTTCTTTTATTAATTGAATGTACGGTAAGTACATGTCGATTGAGATAGTTTTTACCTTTAATCTAGTCTTAGGCTCAAAACGATGAAAATACTTTTTCAAACTGTAAGATTTTCTATCTCTTACAACATCGACCAGCTTGTGTGTAGTGCTATCACAAATAATGAAACTCATATTACTATCGGAAGATTTAACGGATTTAAATTCATCAAAACACAAATGCTCAGGTAAATCATGTAATGGTTTAATCGTTAATAATCGTGCTGTATCATCTATGATACGTCTTACAGTATGAACTGAAACATTTGTTTCTTTGGCGATATATGTTTCAGATACAGTTTCACTTATTTTTGATTTGATTTCGTTTTTTAAGCGTTTAGAGATATGACAGTGTTTTTCTACGATTCGACTAGTGTCTGCAGTAAATGAAGAGCCGCATTCTCTACAGAGAAATCTCTGCTTGCGTAGATTTAAGTAGGCCGGAAGGCCTGAAACAGAACAGAGAGTGATACGAGATGTTTTTGTGCCGTTTTTAACGATATTATTATTTTGGCTAACACATCCACAGACAGTACAAAATTCTGGTTTATGCGTATATGTAGCTGAATAAAATAAAGATTTTCTCTTTTTAAATATCTTCTCTTGAACTTTATTATCCCAAATCATGTTTTTATCTTTGATTTGTAGTGTAGCTTCTAGTATATTGTTCATATGGTCATCATCCTTTTGTTTTAGGTTTAGGCGCTTTTAATATAATGGATGTTGGCCTTTTTGTATACACTAAAATAGGGTTGGTGGAAAAATTCCATCAACCCTAAAAATTATAGAACCGATTTTTCGTTATAGGGATGAGGAAGAGAACGGAAAAAAGAATGAAAACATGGTATAATGTTTGATGGTTCTATATGAATGATTTATTAAAGACCAAATAGAAAGGATTCGAAATTTATGGCAACAATCCAATGGTTCCCTGGGCATATGGCCAAAGCGCGCCGGGAAGCAACAGAAAAATTAAAACTAGTCGATGTTGTGATTGAAATGGTGGATGCTCGTATTCCAGAATCAAGTCGCAATCCTATTATCGAAGAAATTAAAGGGCAAAAGAAACAGTTAATTTTATTAAACAAAGTAGATTTGGCAGATCCATCTCAAACAAAACGTTGGAATGATTATTTTACTAGCCAAGGAATTAAAGTTCTTACAACTGAAGCTAAAGACGGAAAAGGGATTAAGCAAGTAAAGGCTGCGATTAAAGAATTAATGGCACCAGTCTTTGAAAAGAATCTAGAAAAAGGAATCCGTCCTAGACCGATTCGTTTAATGGTTCTTGGAATTCCAAACGTTGGGAAATCAACTTTTATTAATCGTATGATTAATAAAAACCAAGCAGAAACTGCCAACCGTCCTGGTGTTACAAAGGGACAACGTTGGTTGAAAATCGGAAATGATTTTGAGTTATTAGATACACCAGGAATTCTATGGCCGAAGTTTGAAAGTGAAGAAGTTGGAAATAAGCTAGCGTTAACTGGAGCTATTAAAGATGCGCTCCTTCATATGGATGATATTGCATTATTTGCTCTTAGTCAGTTCAAATTGGATTATCCAGAGTATTTAAAGAAAGCTTATCGATTAACGGATGATGATTTAGAACTCTCAAACGTAGATTTATTAATGTTAATTACAAAGAATTTAGGCTTTAAAGAAGATTATGAAAAGGCAAGTGAACGAATCGTGTTTGATATTCGTTCAGGGAAACTTGGTCGTTATACATTGGACCAAGCGCCTGTGTCGTTAACGGGGGAAGCATAATGGAAAAACGTTCCATCAAAGAAATTAAATTGATTCTTGAAGGAATTCAAACGTTGTCGGATGAGCGTTTAACAGAACTTCGAAGTGACGAGCGTAAAGGAGTTCAAGATTTAATTGCCAAATTCGAACGTCAGTACGCTAAAAAAGCAGTACGTGCTGCTCACTTTGAGGAAATGCAAAGCTTTGAACGTGCAGCTAAACAAAAAGGCTACAAAATGATTGCTGGAATCGATGAAGTGGGTCGCGGTCCACTTGCTGGTCCAGTCGTAGCAGCTGCCGTGATTCTACCTGAAGGAATGGAAGATATCGGTCTGGATGATTCGAAGAAATTAAGTGCTAAGAAGCGTGCTGAAATTTTTGAAATCATTAAAGAACAAGCCATCGCAATTGGTATCGGTATTGTAGATGCGTTTACCATTGATAAGATTAATATATACGAAGCAAGTAAAGTGGCTATGAAGAGAGCGATTGAATTATTGCCAGAAAAGCCAGACTACTTATTGATTGATGCAATGAAACTGGATACTGGTATTCCTGAAGAAGGTATTATTAAAGGGGACGCTAAAAGCATCTCTATTGCTGCAGCAAGTATCGTTGCAAAAGAGGTTCGTGACCAAATGATGAAGGATTACGAACAACTGTATCCAGGTTACGGTTTTGCTCAAAATGCTGGCTATGGTACGAAAGCGCATCTTGAAGGTCTTGCAAAATTAGGACCAACACCAATTCACCGCATGACATTTGCTCCAGTGAAAGATTATCAATAAAATCCAAAACAGATCTCTTTCTCGTAAATAGTATTGAAAGACTATTTCGAGAAGGAGTTTTTTTATGATTTGGACAAAACGTAGATTACTGATTGCTGTTGCGATGAGCGATACGCTGACGAGCAAACGATTCTTTGAGCTCTATGAACGGTTGAATGAAGATGTCTCCTTAAACGACACTTTTGTTCTAGGGGATTTAAAATACGCACTGCCAGAAGAAACGAGTCAGTGGATAGAATCAATGGATTGGGATGTTGAAATCAAGAGACTACAGGAAAAAAGAGTGAAGGTATTGACCGTTTTGGACGGTGGTTATCCCCAACGATTAAAAGAAATTTATTTACCTCCTATTGTATTATTTTATAGAGGAAACTTATCACTCATTAATCAGAGAGCAGTAGCTATTGTGGGATCAAGAGATCATTCTAAATATGCTAAAGAATGTATTCATGAGTTAATCCCACCCATCGTTAATGATGGTATTGTAGTTGTCAGTGGATTAGCTCGAGGTGTGGATACATTAGCTCATGAAGAAACCCTCAAGACTAACGGGAATACTATTGCAGTTATTGGAAGTGGATTAGATGTCGTTTATCCACCTGAAAATGCGAATCTTTATGACATGATTGCGAAAAGAGGATTACTCCTTTCTGAATATCCACTAGAGAGTCGACCTTTAAAATTCCATTTTCCATACCGTAATCGCATCATCGCTGGACTAAGTCATGGAGTATGTGTGATCGAAGCGAAAGAGAAAAGTGGAAGCCTCATAACCGCAAACTTAGCATTGAGTGAAAATAGAGAAGTTTTTGCCGTTCCGGGAAACATATTTTCGCCCCATTCAAAGGGAACCAATAGCTTGATTGAAGCAGGAGCGTGTCTTGTTAAAAACGGCGATACCATTTCTAAAAATCTGAAATATTTTCCTTAAAAATACAATCTAACAGTTTAAGAGATTATTTTGTTGCCTTGACAAAAAGAATGTGTTTAGATATGATGACAAAAGATAATTTAAGCAATCTCACTATTCTCGGGCTTTCTTAGCTTGAGAGAACTGTTAGATAGAGTGGATTAGGGAAGGAGCCATTTAATGGTGAAGCAAAATCTAGTAATTGTAGAGTCTCCTACAAAAGCTAAAACCATTGAACGCTATTTAGGGAAAAACTTTAAAGTAGTTGCTAGTAAAGGGCACTTACGTGATTTGCCTAAAAGCAAAATGGGCGTAGATATTGAACATAATTATGAACCTCATTATATTTCAATTCGTGGGAAAGGTGATTTAATCAAATCACTTAAAAAAGAAGCAGCAAAAGCAGATGCTGTCTATCTCGCGAGTGACCCGGATAGAGAAGGAGAAGCTATTTCTTGGCATTTAGCTCATTTATTAGGACTTGATTTAAACGCACCTATTCGTGTGGAATTTAATGAGATTACAAAAGATGCAATTAAAGAAGCGTTCAAGAATCCTAGAAAGATTGATATGGACTTAGTGGACGCGCAACAAGCACGTCGTATTTTAGACCGTCTTGTGGGTTATACTTTATCTCCTATTTTATGGAAAAAAGTGAAAAAGGGACTCAGTGCAGGGCGTGTTCAAAGTATCGCTGTGAAATTAATCATTGATCGCGAGAACGAAATTAAAGCATTCGTTCCAGAAGAATACTGGACTCTTGAAGGACAATTCAAGAAAGAAAAGAAAGCTTTCACGGCTAATTACTATGGAACAACAGCTAAGAAAGCCGCTTTAGAAAAAGAAGCGACTGTAAAATCAGTAATGGCAGAACTTTCTGAGAAGAAACCTTTCAAGGTTACTAAAGTGACGAAAAAAGAACGTCGTCGCAATCCTGCAGCACCATTTACAACAAGTAGTTTGCAACAAGATGCGTCAAATCGCTTAAACTTCAGAACTCGTAAAACGATGATGGTTGCCCAACAACTTTATGAAGGGGTATCACTTGGACGTAGTGGTTCTGTCGGTTTAATTACGTATATGCGTACAGACTCTACTCGTATCTCAGCATCTGCTCAAAATGAGGCATCTGAGTTCATTGAGAAAGAGTTTGGTAAAGAATACTGTCTTGCTACTAAACGCGCTGTAAAGAACGCTGAGGGAGCTCAGGATGCGCATGAAGCCATTCGTCCGTCTTCAGTTCTTCGTACACCAGATTCAATCTCAAGTTATTTAACAAAAGATCAATTGAAATTGTACACATTAATTTGGTCACGATTCGTTGCTAGCCAAATGACGGCTGCAGTTTATGACACTGTACAAGTTGATTTAGAACAAAATAACCATGTGTTTAAAGCAAACGGCTCAACTATCAAGTTTGCTGGATACCAAAAAGTTTATCAAGATAATGCAGATGCGAAAAAAGGAAATGTGCTTCCTGAAATGCAAGTTGGGGATGAAGTTCAATTAGCTAAACTAAATCCTGAACAACATTTCACGCAACCACCTGCACGTTATTCTGAAGCGACTTTAATTAAAACACTAGAAGAAATCGGTGTTGGTCGTCCATCAACTTATGCACCAACAATTGAAACAATCCAAAAACGTTATTACGTTAAATTAGTTTCTAAGCGTTTTGAACCAACAGAACTTGGTTATGTAGTACATCAAATCATTGAACAATATTTTCCAAATATTGTCGATACTCATTTCACAGCTTCAATGGAAGATAATCTCGACCTTGTTGAAGAAGGAAAAGAAGAGTGGGTACAAGTAATTGATAAGTTCTACCAACCGTTCAAAGTTGAAGTGGATAAAGCAGAAGTTGAAATTGAGAAAGTTCAAATTAAAGATGAACCAGCTGGTTTTAACTGTGAAAAATGTGGACATCCAATGGTCATTAAATTAGGTCGTTTTGGTAAATTCTACGCATGTAGCAATTTCCCAGAATGTCACCATACACAAGCTATCGTGAAAGATATCGGTATTACTTGCCCAACTTGTGGTAAAGGGAAAGTTATCGAACGTAAGTCGAAGAAAAACCGTATCTTCTATGGTTGTGATCGCTACCCAGAATGCGAATTTGTATCATGGGATAAACCTATCGGACGTAATTGTCCAAAATGTGACCACTACTTAGTAGAGAAAAAAGGTCGCGGCGGAAAACAAATTGCATGTAGCAATTGCGATTACAAAGAAGCTGTTCAAAAATAAAGATAAAGAGCACTTAGAGAAATCTAGGTGCTCTTTAATTTTGCTCTGAATAATAACAGTGCTTTAAATTAAACGCAGTGGTTTATTGACGTTCATTTCATCACTCATGATTCAAGAACGTCTAATAAACTTTGCGGGCGAAAGACGACGAAGCAGAATATTCTAGCACTGCAAAAATATTCTTTACTTCTGTCTTTCTGCAATCCTGTGGAGTTGAACTCGGGCTCACAGGACTGACGTCCACTTCCCGAGACGTACGCAGAACGTTTCACGTTCCTTCCGTCGTCTCGGTCCAGTGTTTCAGTCCTGAGCGTTCGTCCTCGTATCCTAAATATTAAATATGTATTAATTGTCGTAATAATTTTGACAATTCGGTTGTAAGAAAGTGCTTTCTGTGATAAAGTTAACGATAGGAGGAAGACGATGAAGAACGAAATGCAAGATTTTTTAACGTATTTAAAAGTTGAACGACGTTATTCGCCAGAGACGATTCATGCGTATGACCGTGATATTCAACATTTTTATGACTATTTGACAGAAGTTCCAATTCATTCTTGGAATGATGTCACAGTCGTTGATGTTCGAATTTATCTTGGTGTATTGCACCGCGAAAACTATAACCGTTCGAGTATTTCTCGTTTTCTTTCGAGTTTACGTTCGTTTTATCATTTTCTTGTCGAAAGAAGCATCGTAGAAACAAATCCTTTTGCGTCTATCAGTTACAAGAAGGGTAAAATGCGTCTGCCTGAATTCTTTTATGAGGATGAAATCGAAAAATTTATTGATTCAATCGATGGAAATCAGTCTTTAGACCAACGTAATAAAGCTTTAGTCGAAGTATTATATGCTACAGGTATGCGTGTCAGTGAGTTAACGAATTTAACTCTTGCACAATTAGACCTTGAAAATAGTATTATCCTGGTGATCGGTAAAGGTTCCAAAGAACGTTACGTTCCAATTGGGGACTTTGCTAGAACAGCCTTAGAGACCTTTCTTGAAGAAGGGCGTAAAGATTTGATGGCTAAAGAGCGTAAAGAACATTCCATTGTGTTTGTAAATCACTTAGGAGACCCATTAACAACAAATGGGGTTCGATATATTTTAGAGAAACTAATCCAAGAAAGTGGGCTTACGTTAAAGATTCATCCGCATATGCTTAGACACACGTTTGCGACTCATTTGTTAAATAACGGTGCGGATATGAGAACAGTGCAAGAACTTCTAGGACACGTAAGTCTTAGTTCGACTCAAATTTATACACATGTGACAAAAGAAGCTCTTCAACAAAATTACCAATTATATTTTCCAAGGTCTAAAGCTGGGAAGAGTGAATTTGATGCAAGTGCCTTTAATAAGAACAATGGAGGAAAATCATGACTACAATTTGTGCAGTAAAAAAAGATAACCAAGTTGCGATGGCTGGTGACGGCCAAGTAACAATGGGTGAAAAAGTGATTATG
>JABZYV010000080.1:0-1188 GCA_015264955.1 Streptococcus sp.
TTGTTGGGTTGTAGTAGTTCACAACTTGAGCCGCAGTATTTTCGATATCTACTCCGCCAGGAACATCAGCTTTCACTGTTGTTGGGATGTCGAACTTGTAGTAACGTCCAAAGGCGAACTTAGTTGTGTCGATAACTTGAGTGTTTTCTGCATCGCCAAGTGACTTAGTGAAGCCATCTTTAAGAGTTGCAGTAATCACACCGTTGTTCACAGCGATATCGAATTTATCTGTAACATCAGCTCCAGTTACTGAATCGTAAGCTTTGATTGCTGAACCATCTACATCAACCTTAGTTTCGTCAAAGTCATCTGTAATTCCTACAGTTTGAACGTTGTCTTTGTTAGCTGCGTCGAATTTAGTTGTATCCAACCATACTTGGTAGTAGATCTTTTCGCCGCGTTTAACAGTCTTGGTATTGATGTTTTCTGCTTCGTTGTTTGAAGTTCCATCTACATATGGATCTGTATTTGTTTCACCATATTTATCAGTCAACTCGGCATCATCGTCAAGAAGCTTGTTATCAGTGATAGAGAATTTCTCTTTATCCAACACATACTTCTCTGGTTGGAACTTAGGTTCTGTTGGAGGAGTTACACGGTTGTTGAACTCTTTATCAGCGATTTCGCCAACAGTCGCTACAAGAACTTTAGCTGTTCCATCGTGTGATACTGTTACTGTTACATTCGCTTTCATTGTATCGTATGTAACGGTTGCGTCTGTTCCAGCTACTTCTTCAACTGTGTAGTTGTGAACGCCTGCTTGTTCTTTCTTGAATTCGATAGCTGAGAACTTAACGTTTCCAGATGCGTCGTTGCTTACAGTTTCAACAACTTTACCTGTTGAATCTTTAAGTACAAAGCTGAATTCGTTAGCTTTAAGTTCACGACCTTCTAATCTCTTAGTGAAGTTGAACTCTACTTGTACTGGTACGCTGTTTACACGTTTTTCAGTTGGTTTGTTTGGTTTTTCAACTTTCTTAGTTGTTGGGTTGTAGTAGTTTACTACTTGAGCCGCAGTATTTTCGATATCTACTCCAGCTGCAACATCAGCTTTAACTGTTGTTGGAATATCAAATTTGTAGTAACGTCCAAATTCAAATTTAGTTGTATCGATAACTTGAGTATCTTCTGCATCTCCTAGAGACTTAGTGAATCCGTCTTTAAGTGTTGCTGTGATTACTCCGTTAG
>JABZYV010000081.1:0-1114 GCA_015264955.1 Streptococcus sp.
GTGTTTATGCAAATGAAGAAACTTATGAAATCGCAAAATTAGAAGAAAGACAATTAACAAGAGAAGAAGAAGCAAAAATAGAACCTTATGTTGAATTAACTCCTAATGGATATGTTTTGAATGCCAATCCGTATTCTGAAGAAATCAATAGGCTAGCTTTAAAGAAAATTGCTAGAGCTAATGAATCTATTTCTCTTTCTGGAGAAATACAAAAAATGGATTATTCTAATAAAACTGTAACAACTGCTTCGGCTTCTATGTTTAGTGTTGGTGGCACATATATTGAGTTTTATTGGAATTTTGCAAGGGTATATTTAAGTGCTTATACCATTAATTATATTATTCAAGCTTTAGAAGCGATTGTTTCAGGAGTTTTGGTAAATCACCCTGTAGTTGACGGGGTTTTTAGAATTGTTGCTCAGTCTGGAGTGTTTTATGTTCAAGATGGAATTTGGTTCGACTTCAATTACTATTATGCAGCGATTGGAGGAATGGCAGCTCTTGCAACTGGAAACCCTTCGCTCTTCGCAATTTCTATTACAGCAGCGGGGTGGCAGTAATGGGTAAAAAAGCAATTTTTGCCTTTAAAAAAGCGACAAAAATTATGGGGCTTTTATTAGTTGTGTTTCTGATCTATTCTTTTTACGATCCTTCAATTTTTTCTAGTCATCAATTTCGTATGGGTTTTTTAGCTCTGTGGACAGGAGATTTTTTATATTTCTTTTTATGGAAAAATCCAAGAGATAAATATAGTGATTGGTGATAAAAATGAGGTTTGATTTTTAAATATCAACGTTTAGTTAACTTTTATTATTAAAAAAATAATTCAAAAGCCACCCTGAATAGGGTGGTTTTTGAATTATATTTAGTTTACTTATATTTTGAAAACCGACCAGCAAATGAAATTTCAAAAAAGGAATTTTAATTGCTAGAGGTCGGGTCAAGCGTCACACGCTTGCTCGGGGGTATAGGGGTGGAGTAAGCCCCTAATTTAGTACCCTAAAAATTAATTATACCGCTACTGAACATGAAAAAAAAGACTATCAAAAACAAAAAATGAGGAGTAAAATTAATATATACATAAAAATAAAATAAAAATCAAGGAGGTTTTAAC
>JABZYV010000082.1:0-766 GCA_015264955.1 Streptococcus sp.
GGATCTGCTCCTAGTACGAGAGGACCAGAGTGGACTTACCGCTGGTGTACCAGTTGTCTTGCCAAAGGCATCGCTGGGTAGCTATGTAGGGAAGGGATAAACGCTGAAAGCATCTAAGTGTGAAACCCACCTCAAGATGAGATTTCCCATGATTTTATATCAGTAAGAGCCCTGAGAGAAGATCAGGTAGATAGGTTAGAAGTGGAAGTGTGGCGACACATGTAGCGGACTAATACTAATAGCTCGAGGACTTATCCAAAGTAACTGAGAATATGAAAGCGTGATTGGTTTTTAAGTGAAATTTGAAAGATATTCAATTTTGAGTAGGTATTACTCAGAGTTAAGTGACGATAGCCTAGGAGATACACCTGTACCCATGCCGAACACAGAAGTTAAGCCCTAGAACGCCGGAAGTAGTTGGGGGTTGCCCCCTGTGAGATATGGAAGTCGCTTAGCTCAAGGGAGTTTAGCTCAGCTGGGAGAGCATCTGCCTTACAAGCAGAGGGTCAGCGGTTCGATCCCGTTAACTCCCATTTAAGCGGGTGTAGTTTAGTGGTAAAACTACAGCCTTCCAAGCTGTTGTCGCGAGTTCGATTCTCGTCACCCGCTTTGAACTTTGTTCAAATTACCAAGTTTTTAACTTGGGCGCGTAGCTCAGGTGGTTAGAGCGCACGCCTGATAAGCGTGAGGTCGGTGGTTCGAGTCCACTCGTGCCCATTATAAAATATGGTCCGTTGGTCAAGGGGTTAAGACACCGCCTTTTCAC
>JABZYV010000082.1:776-1049 GCA_015264955.1 Streptococcus sp.
AATCCCCCATTCTCCGTAAGTTAAGAGAGCTGTTAGGCTCTTTTTTTGTATGTAAATCCCCCTTCTAAATCGTTAAAAGGGGGATTTGTTTATTACCAACTTGTTAGCGATATTTCTCCGCTATTTAGCCAGATAGTATGTTTATCTTCAAGTTCGACTTGTAGTCGGCCAGATTCTGAGATTTCTTTTGCAAGTCCTTTTTTAAATTTTCCATCTAGCTGGAAGGTAACTTCTTTTCCAAGAACGATTGATCTTTCTTTATAGATATAAAAT
>JABZYV010000083.1:0-994 GCA_015264955.1 Streptococcus sp.
ATCAATGTTTTGTCATTTTTGATATGCACTTGCGGGAGTTTATACAGTCCCCAATACACTTTGCGACGAACTCGGCCTTCTAAGTAGTCATTCTCCACACGCCCCACATAGATCTTTGCCGTTTTAAACAACCCCTGGCTATCCACTTCAATCGCTCCAACGTGATCCGTATCCTGGTGCGTAATAATAATCTCGCTGATACTTTCCCGTCGAATATCGAGCCACCGCATCTTCTCGGCAAGTCTGTCATAGTTATACCCTGCATCAATCATAATTGTGTAGCCGTCTTTGGTGTAAAAGTAAATATTGGCCACATATTCTCGGATACAACTCACTCTTTCGTCAATATGCCCCGTGTTTAGTGGTTTGAAAATTTCCTTTCCTTTAAACATAAATGACATGAACTTTTGTTGCTTTAAAGAATCTTTTTTCGCCATCGCTCTCACCTTGATTCTTTTGTCTTGGCGATTCTAAAATCAAATTTTCTTAATCGGAAACCATCGATTTACTCTCGCGCAATAGTCCTTATAGGCCTCCCCGTGCAGTTCGTAAAGCCATTTTTCCTCGGTATTACGAATCACAACGGTTAATATCACCCACTGAATCGGAATCAGAAGCAATAACCACACATTATGCATGGTTAGGATACTCCCAATGCCGCAGAGCCACCATGAAAAGTAAATTGGATTGCGTGTGCGCGCGTAAATTCCAGTCGTCTTGAGTTCATTGTTTTGGATGCTCGTATCAATATCTGACTTCACCACGCTAAGCCACCAGATTCTCGTCGCAACGAACATTAAGATGAATCCAATTAAATCAAACAAATCTTTGAATCCACCCTTTAACAGCCCACTCTCGAGCACTGACTGCTGCAGCATCCATCCAGTCAAATTCATCGCAATTATACACACCACGAGATACGGCCCAACACCATAAGTCGGCAATTTTTGATGTTTATCTTGATCACTTTTTAAGTACATGTTCTCACCTCATT
>JABZYV010000084.1:0-725 GCA_015264955.1 Streptococcus sp.
TCCCAGAAGCGGTCGAAAATAGCCGAAAGAATGCAGAAATCAACGGCATTGCCAATGCCAGCTATGTCTGTGCTCCTGCTGAAGAAGCCATCCAAAACTGGCTGAAAGAGGGCATCCAAGCGGATGTCATCCTAGTCGATCCACCACGAAAAGGACTGACCGAGAGCTTCATCAAAGCCAGCGTCAGCATGGAGCCCAAGAAAATCACTTATATCTCCTGCAATGTCGCCACCATGGCGCGTGATATTAAGCTCTATCAAGAACTGGGCTATGAATTGAAGAAAGTCCAACCGGTGGACTTATTTCCACAAACCCATCATGTTGAGTGCGTAGCTCTGCTTGTACGAGCTGAGGCATCAGCGAAGTAGAAGTAGATGCTCCGCCCATGGGATAGGACTCGTAGAATGAGGAGGGAAACCGACGAAATGATACGGTAAGTCCGAACCGCTGAGTGTGTAGCTCTGCTGGTGAAGGAGTGAGAATCTTTTAGCGAAAGGCTTTATGAAGTCACTGATAACAGTGGCTTTTTGGTCTTAGTGGGTAAGTATAAAAGCAACCACTTAAGTTGAGGTGGTTGCTTTTATACTATTTTTTGAAGTAGGTGTAGAAAATTTATTTCCATAGACTGGTGATGGAGATGTAATTACCAAACATAAATAAAGAAAGTTTTAATTGAAGGTAACTCAGCTCTTGTTTTCATTCATTCAACGAATTAAGTATTTGGC
>JABZYV010000085.1:0-697 GCA_015264955.1 Streptococcus sp.
GGTTATATCTGCTACAGATAGATGGTCCGTTGGTCAAGGGGTTAAGACACCGCCTTTTCACGGCGGTAACACGGGTTCGAATCCCGTACGGACTATATTATCCGCCATAGCTCAGTTGGTAGTAGCGCATGACTGTTAATCATGATGTCGTAGGTTCGAGTCCTACTGGCGGAGTTAAACAAAAAGAACACCATTGGTGTTCTTTTTTTGTCTCTAATTTGCATCTCCCAACATTTTCATAAGAAAGTTTGTCATTTCTTGTGGACTTTCTTTTTTTCCATGAGCAATCCAGGTTTGGCATACACCAAATAGTGCGTTTGTTAGATAAATACTGCTATACTCTAACTCAATATTGTTTAAATTTAATTGCATAAAGCGTTTTTGGAGGTCAGTGCTAAGCATAATGTGAAGTTTATTTCTCAAGAAGTTTTGTATCTCTTTTGTACCATTTTCAGATAGAAGAGCAGCTAGTAAAGGTTCAGACTCTAAGTATTCAAACACTTCTAGAATAGCATCTCTTTTATGATTTGCGTGTTTTTGGAAAATATACTCAAAGGTATGAAAAAGCTTACTTTGGTAATGTTCAATCATATCATACTTATCTTTGTAATGAGTATAAAAACTAGAACGACTAATTCCAGCTTTTTCTGCCAGCTTAATAGTGCTAATTTGATCAAATGGTTGTTCCGTTAATAAT
>JABZYV010000086.1:0-695 GCA_015264955.1 Streptococcus sp.
GAGAATATACAGATATTATAAAAGATTCTAGAGATATGCTTTGAAAATAAAAAAATGGATGAATAAAAAGGGGGAGAAAAAGTAGAAAAGGGGGAGAGAAAATCAACGCCCGTACTTGCAATTAAACTCAAATAGTTATATAATAGGTTTGTTGAAAGGTGATTTGTAGTGATTCAAGTTACTCTTTTCACAATAAAATTTTCATGATTTTCATAAGGAGGAAATCACTAATGGTAGTTAAAGTTGGTATTAACGGTTTCGGACGTATCGGTCGTCTTGCTTTCCGCCGTATCCAAAACGTAGAAGGTGTTGAAGTTACTCGCATCAACGACCTTACAGATCCAGTTATGCTTGCACACTTGTTGAAATACGACACAACTCAAGGTCGTTTCGACGGTACTGTAGAAGTTAAAGAAGGTGGATTCGAAGTTAACGGTAAATTCGTTAAAGTTTCTGCTGAACGTGATCCAGAACAAATCGACTGGGCTACTGACGGTGTAGAAATCGTTCTTGAAGCAACTGGTTTCTTTGCTAAGAAAGCAGCTGCTGAAAAACACTTGCACGCTGGTGGAGCTAAAAAAGTTGTTATCACTGCTCCTGGTGGAAATGACGTTAAAACAGTTGTATTTAACACTAACCACGACATTCTTGATGGTACTGAAACAGTTATCTCTGGTGCTTCATGTACTACAAAC
>JABZYV010000087.1:0-673 GCA_015264955.1 Streptococcus sp.
ATCCTTCTGCTGCAATTGACGTTTCTTCTGCCACAAATTGGATTCCTCGAGCTCCATCTAATAAAATAACTTCACTTAAGAAATTACGGATACCGTCTTTATTCGGCCCATTTTTAATGCGACGTAATTCAAACTCGTCATTATCTTCAAATTTTTCTTTGAGATTTTCTTTATAAGCCGCTGGAATTAAACGTACTAATGGCGCAGTTGTATAGTAGCTGCCATCTTCTTTTTTCATCGTCTTTGTGAATAGATAAGGCTCTCCGGTTGTGACCGAATAAACTGCATAAATTTCATCCACTAAGAATAATTTATCACGGGTAATCGTTACTAAATTGCGGATTTTCTCCATGTTTTCAGAACGTCTTTCTTCCGTATCTTCTGCAGCATTAATATTGCAATACCATAAGAAAAGACGCCAAATTTCAGCTACATCCGTTACGGATAAGTACACACGGTCAATATCTGAAATCTCGCCATTTTGAACACCTACAAAAGATTCCCCGATAGCGTTAATATAGGTTCCGTACAGATCATTTTCACTAGTGCCTTCTGAATGAACGACTGAACCTTTATAGAGACCATATTGAGCACCATTTTCAATCCATGCTGCAATTTTTTTATTAGAAGCTTCCATCACGCGGCCGTTATTGCCATCTTCTAATGCATATAC
>JABZYV010000088.1:0-670 GCA_015264955.1 Streptococcus sp.
GTTTCAAGTCTGTATAGACCTGATCAAAGGGCAAATCTTTGACTAATTCCTCTGTTCTAACCAAGGTGTCCCCTGTTGCCAGAATCAATTTTTTCCCCTGTGCCTTAAGTTTATCCAAGGCTGTTTTTGCTTCTTTTCTCAAAGGAGTATGAATGCAGAACATTCCAATCAATTCATTCTGATAAGCCAAGAATAAGAGATTGTAGTGACTCTTGTACTCTTCAATTAAAGCATTTTGTTCTGAACTGATATGAATCTGCTCATCCTGCATCAAGACATAATTTCCAATAAGAACTGGTTGCTCATCTATATGAGATTTGATTCCCTTGCTTGCGATATATTGGAGTTTCCCATGCATTTCCTCATGTTCAATCCCCTCCATCTCAGCTTGCTTGACGATGGCATTAGCAATAGGATGATAAATGTGTTCCTCAAGACAGGCACTGATTCTGAGAATATCCTCCTCACTATAGTCCCCAAAAGGTAACACCTTTTCAACTATAGGATAGCTAGTTGTGATTGTTCCCGTCTTATCAAACAAGAAAGTATCAACTTCCAGATATTTCTCCAGAACATCTCCATCCTTAATCACCATTTCACGATTCAACCCCTCCTTGATAGCTGTCAAATAAGCTACAGGAGTAGAGATTTTCAAAGCGCAGGAGAAATC
>JABZYV010000089.1:0-669 GCA_015264955.1 Streptococcus sp.
GTGTGGGTTGGTTCGACTCAGTTGTTATGCGTCATAGCCGTCGTGTTTCTGGTATCACAAATCTCTCTTTGAACTCTATTGATGTTTTGAGTGGCTTGGATACAGTAAAAATCTGTGTGGCTTATGATCTTGATGGTCAACGTATTGATTACTACCCAGCTAGTCTCGAACAATTGAAACGTTGTAAACCAATCTACGAAGAATTGCCTGGTTGGTCTGAAGATATCACTGGAGTACGTAATTTGGAAGACCTTCCTGAAAATGCACGCAACTATGTTCGCCGTGTTAGCGAATTGGTGGGTGTTCGTATTTCAACATTCTCAGTAGGTCCTGGTCGTGAACAGACAAATATTTTAGAAAGTGTTTGGTCATAGGAGATTTTTTAAGATTTGTTTAAGACAGGTCGGATATACTATAGACAGTTACAAGAAGACCTCCTAACTTGTTGTAACAAATTTCCTAAACTTTTCTTTTTCATAATAATCTCCCTATAAAGTCACCGCATTCGGTGGCTTTTTTTGTCAGCTTTTAAGTCATATTTAGGTGGCTTCTTTACTTTTAAGACAAAGAAAAAAACAGTGGGACAGAAATCTTTAGACCAACTCTCGATTTGGTACACCCAGATCTGTGAGGTTTCAACATTTGGGTAAATTGGTTAAAGTTGTGAAT
>JABZYV010000008.1:0-56309 GCA_015264955.1 Streptococcus sp.
TTGGAATTCAGGAGTTGTTGGAGGTGTAACAGTGTTGTTGAACTCTTTATCTGGAGCGTCTGTCACGTTCTTAATTAACGCTTTAGCAGTTCCGTCATAAGAAACTTTAACGGTTACTTCCGCTTTCATCTTATCGTAAGTTACTGTTGCATCTGTTCCAGCTACTTCTTCGATTGTATATTTGTGAGTTCCCACTTGATCTTTAGTGAATTCAAGTGATTTGAATTTCACGTTTCCATCTTTGTCGTTCTTCACTGTTTCGATTTCAGTACCTTCTGCATCTTTCAATACGAAGCTGAATTCTTGGTCTTTCAACGTACGACCTTCAAGTTTCTTCGTGAAGTTGAAGTCCACAGAAACTGGAATATTCACAACACGTTTTTGTGTTGGTTTTTCTGGTTTTTCAACAGTCTTCTTGTATGGATCGTATACGTGAACGATTTGGCTTGCTGTATTTTCGATATCGATACCATCTTTAACAGTTGTTTTGATAGTTGCAGCGATATCAAATTTATAGTAACGGCCGAATTCGAATTTAGTTGTGTCGATGACGCTGTTTTCATTTACAAATTCTGCTTTAGAAGTTGCGCTGATTTTACCGTCTTCTACTTTAATATCGAATTTAGAAGTTACATCTGCACCAGATACGCTATCGTAAACTTTAATTCCATCTGTAGTTACATCTAATTTGTCTTCTTCGTAATCGTCAGTGATTCCAACATATTGGATGTTTTGGTCTGCAGTGAATTTAGTTGTATCTAACCATACTTGGTAGTAGAATTTGTCACCTTTTTTAAGTGTCTTACCGTTGATGTTTTCTGCTTCGTTGTTTGTTGATTTGTCAGCATATGGGTTTGCATTTGTTTCTGCTACTTCATCTGTTAACTCATTATCATCGTCCATTAGTTTGTCGCCAGTGATATCGAATTTTTCTTTATTCACAACGAATTTCTCTGGTTTGAACTCTGGGGTTGTTGGCGGTGGAGTTACTTTGTTGTTGAACTCTTTGTCATCCGCGCCAGTAGCGTTTCCGCCTTCTGAAGCATAAGTTGTTACTGTTGTTAAAACGTGGCCAGATTTAGACACTGTCACAGTAATGTTCGCTTTCATTGTATCGTAGTCCATACGATCTTCTTTTGTCGCTGGGATTACTTCTTCAACAGTATATTTGTGAACGCCGACTTTAGTTTTGTCATAGTTTAATGCTGTAAATGTAACATTACCGTCTGCATCATTTTTCACAGTTTCGATTTCGTTACCTTCTGCATCTTTCAATACAAAGCTGAACTCTTTATCTTTCAATGGACGACCTTCTAATTTCTTAGTGAAGTCGAATTTAGTTGATACTGGAGGTACTACAAAGTTGTTGAACTCTTGGTCATCAGCTTTAGAAGTTTCGCCGCCTTCTGCAGAGTAAGTTACTTTAGTTTTTAATACGCCAGCAGCGTCTTGAGTCACTTCAACTGTCATAGTGATTTCCATTGCATCGTAATCAACAGCCGCATCAGAACCTGCTTTTTCTGTAATCTTGTACTTGTAAGTACCAGGTTTTTTGAATGTTAATTCGCTGAATGAAACTTTACCGTCAGCATTTTGAACTGTTTCTTCGTGTCCATCTGGAGAAGATTTTTGTTCTTTAATTGTGAAGCTGAATTCGCCGTCTACTAAGTTACGACCTTCTAACGTTTTCTTGAATTCAGGTTTCACTTTAACTGGTTCAATCTTTTCATAGTAGTAAATAGGTTGTTTGAATGGTACAAGAGTGTTTAATAAGTCAACGTTTGTACCAATCCCTTTACCACCTTTTTCTAGCAGATCGTTATCAGAACCATGCCCAATTTTATCTCCTAAGAAAGGAACAAAAAGTGTTTTATACGGAGTATAAGGGGCATTCATTTGAATTGTTGCCGTTACATTTTCCCCGTTCGGATGTCCTGGATAAGGAATTGTTGTTAAATTTAAGTTTGATTTAGCAAGAGGCGTTTTGTTATGTTCTCCTGGAGGGATTGGATCCGTTTCGGCTACTAAGATGTACCCATCTGTACTTAGTGACCCATCTGAACGTTTAGATTGTTGTTTTGGATCTAAAAGGTACACGCGTACAATCGCAGTTCCATCTTCTTTTACGATTTCTTTGATACGCTTGATTCCATAACGATCCGCATCCATGAATTTAGTTCCAACTGTATATGGACGAGAAACAAAACCTGTAGTTGTTGTTGGATCAGCAGCTTGGTATAAACGATATCCATCAAATTGACGCACACCTGAAGCATTGAAGTTTTGACCTTCCATCGCTTTCATAGTGTATGTTGCTAGGTCTTCTTCATTTCCATTTGGTTTATATGATTGTGTAGATGTTTCAGTACGACCTGCTTGATAAGTTGGGTTTGATTTATCTACAACACGATAAATTGTTGTATTATTTACAACTACTGGAATTTTAGCGTTAGTATCCGTAATTGGACGTCCATCATAAGCTGGTTCTACCGCGTTAAAGATATCATTACTTGTACGAGTATTCATGATATCTAGGAAGTACTGTCTCTGTTCTGACGTACCAGTCGTTGCATAAGCTTTAATTCTTTCAGCTACTTCATAGTCATATTGAAGGAATGGTTGGTCAGTTTTACCTGGGCCTTTACCAATACCTTTATCGTAACTAACTGTTAGCGTTAGTTCCCCATTAGAAGCTTGTGCTGTCTTAGTAAAAGTTTGTAGACCACTTGTTTCAGACAAGTTAAGTGTTTCAATTACGGCACCAGTATTCTTATCAATCAATTCAACTTTTGACGCTGTACTTGAATCGAACGGTTTTGAAGTACGAACATAATAGTTCACACCATAACGTGCATTAAATTTTGTTAAATTTAAAACGTGGTAAGTGTATCCTGTGTCTGCTTTTTTGTAGCTAGAATCTGCAAGGTCACGTGATTTTACATTCGCACCGTTAGGGTTTGACATATCAGGAGTTACTGTTTCGCCATCTTTAAGTGTTGTTTCAACATCAACTGGAGAGTTGTCGCTTCCTTGTGAAGCTGCACGACGAGAACGTGTTCTTGGAGTTTCCCCTGCTGCTGGCGCTGCAGTTGTTGTTTCTTCTGCAGCTGCTGGTGCTGCAGTTGTTTCTTCCGTAGCCGCTGGTGCTGCAGTTGTTTCTGCTGCTGCTTCTGGAGCTGCAGTTGTTTCTTCTGTAGCTGCTGGTGCTGCAGTTGTTTCAGCCTCAGTAGTTGCCTCAGCGGTTGTTGCCGGCGCAGCCGCTGTCGTTGTTGCTTCAGCTGCTGTAGCAGATACTTCTTCTGCTGCTACTGCGTTTGTAGCAAAAATCGTTGTTCCTAATAAGACTGAGCATACGCCAATCGTCAATTTACGTAATGAGAAACGTTGACGCTTGCTAACGATATCTTTCATTTGGACACTTCCTTTTCTTTTTATTTTATTTTTGTTCGTGATTTCACGAACAATACTGCTCGAAAAGACGCAACAGATTTCATACTTTCTACACAATTCACACTATATATAAAATTTGTTAAAACCTTTTCTACAGCGCATATTCTACTGTAAATATTTTATAAATTCAACCCTACTTTTTTTGAAAATGAAGTATGTAAAAATCTATTTTTCCTAGAAAATTCATACTTTCATTTTCTTTCATGAATTCCATTTGAAATTCAAATGAATTGAACAAATCCCATAGGCATCTCGTTTTAAGACTATACCTTATGATTTGCCATGATTTTTTGCACAAAAAAACAGCACTCAAATCATGTTTGAGCACTGTTTTGAAAACGGTTGTATCAACTTTCTTCCCTAAAAGTGAAGAATTTAATTTTTATGCGAATTTTGAGAAATCCCAAATGTCTGTCACTAAGCCTTCGTAAAATTCAGGCTCGTGACACACCATTAATATACTTCCTTTATATTCTTGTAATGCACGTTTTAGCTCATCTTTGGCATCCACGTCTAAGTGGTTCGTTGGTTCGTCGAGCACGAGTACGTTTGATTCTTCATTCATCAATTTACAGAAGCGTACCTTTGCTTGTTCTCCCCCACTTAATACTTGCACTTGACTCTCGATGTGCTTACTTGTTAAGCCGCAACGAGCAAGCGCCGCACGTACTTCTGGTTGTGTCATCGATGGGAATGTATCCCAGATTTCTTCTAGGGCTGTCTTACGATTGCCTTTTGGTGTCTCTTGTTCGAAATACCCAAGATCGATATAGTCCCCACGCGTTACTTTTCCATTCAACGGCTTAATAATACCTAATAAGCTCTTGAGTAGTGTCGTTTTCCCGATACCATTCGCACCGACAATCGCAATCTTTTGGCCACGTTCCATTTCAAGATTCACATGTCCTGTTAACGGACGGTCGTATCCAATCACTAAATCTTCGGCTTGGAAGATATAACGACCTGGTGCACGAGAAGTCTTGAACTCGAATTTTGGTTTTGGCTTCTCACTGGCTAATTCGATGACTTCCATTTTATCGAGTTTCTTCTGACGAGACATCGCCATATTCCGTGTTGCAACACGCGCCTTATTACGGTTTACGAAGTCTTTCAAGTCCGCAATCTCTTTTTGCTGACGGTTGTACGCCGCCTCTAGTTGCGCCTTCTTCATCGCATACACTTCTTGGAACTGATCATAGTCCCCAACATAACGGTTCAACTCTTGATTGTCCATATGGTAAATCAAGTTGACGACGCTGTTTAAGAATGGAATATCATGCGAAATCAGGATAAATGCATTTTCGTATTCTTGCAAGTAGCGTTTCAACCATTCGATATGCTCTGCGTCTAGATAGTTTGTCGGCTCGTCAAGTAATAAAATATCTGGTTTTTCTAATAATAGTTTTGCCAGTAACACTTTTGTACGTTGCCCACCACTGAGTTCACTCACGTCGCTATCCATCCCAAATGCTGCAACGCCTAATGCACGCGCTACTTCATCGATTTTGGCATCAAGAATATAGAAGTCGTGGCTATCTAATCGCTCTTGCAACTCGCCCACTTCTTCCAGCATTGCGTTCATTTCGTCTTCGTTTGCGTCTCCCATCGCCATATACAATTCATTGATGCGCGCTTCAGCTACAAATAAATCGTCGAAGGCTTTTTGAAGAACACTGCGAACCGTCATTCCTGGTTCAAGGACGGTATGTTGGTCCAAGTATCCTACCTTTACATTTTTAGACCACTCGATTTTTCCTTCGTCGGGTTGTAATTGACCTGTCACGATATTCATGAAGGTTGATTTCCCTTCACCGTTTGCTCCAATGAGTCCGATATGTTCCCCTTTTAATAGACGGAAGCTTACATCATTGAAGATGGCTCTTTCGCCGAAGCCGTGTGTTAATTTTTCTACATTTAAAATACTCATCAACGTTCTCCTTAAGTTTTCTCTGGGTCATTGTATCATAGTTTGAGATAAATTCAAAAAAGCTAAAACAAATACGGGGCAAGAAACAAATTCCTACTCCGCATTTTTCTACTATTTAAATTGTGCTTTGTATAAAGCCGCATACGCACCGTTTTTCGCAAGTAATTCTTCATGCGTGCCGTCTTCTGTCAGTCCATCTTCTGTCACGACAATAATACGGTCTGCATTTTTAATTGTAGCAAGACGGTGAGCAATAATAAAGGTCGTTCTACCTTCTGCCAACTCGTCAAACGATTGTTGAATAAACTTCTCGGTTTGTGTATCGAGCGCACTCGTTGCTTCGTCCAAGATTAAAATAGAAGGATTCTTCAAGAAAATACGAGCAATTGAGAGTCGTTGTTTTTGTCCGCCTGACAATTTCACACCACGTTCTCCGATATGTGTATCCACGCCATCTTCTAAATCTTCAATGACTTCTTTCAGTTTTGCCTGCTCAATGGCACGGTCAACTTCCTCATCTGTCGCATCAAGTCTACCGTACAATACGTTCTCGCGAATCGTTCCATTAAAGAGGAACACATCTTGTTGCACGATACCGATTTGTCGGCGAAGAGACTGTAAGGTGAAACGATTGATGTTGGTTCCATCGATTAAGATTTCCCCTTCTTTTAACTCATAGAAGCGAGGCAATAAGTTCACGAGCGTTGTCTTTCCAACCCCACTTGGTCCAACGAAGGCAACCGTTTGACCTGGTTCTACCGTCAAGTTGATATGTTCCAATACTTTCTTATCTTCCTCGTATCCAAACCCGACATTTTTATATTCCACACGTCCTTCAAACGCAGGAGCCGGAATGGCATCCGGTGCATCTTTGATATCGATTTCGACATTCATTAATTCTTTGAAACGACGGAAACCTGCGAACCCTTTTGGATACAATTCAATCATCGAGTTCATTTTATTAATCGGTCCCACGAACACATTGGATAGTAAGATGTAGCCGACTAATTCTCCCGCTGTTAGATCACCAAGGACCGTGAAGTACGCTCCTACGATTAAGCTGAAGAGATTAATACTGCGCATTAATAAGTAGTTGAAACTACTGCTTGTCCCCATCGTACGATAGAACGCGATTTTATTCGAGCGATACTCTTGAATGAGTTCTTCGAAGAGTTGTTGCTCATGACTTTCGTTTGCAAATGCCTTTACCACACGCATACCGCTCAGTACATTTTCTAGTCCTGCCGTATAGTTGGCTAACCCCTTGTAGATGTTTCGATTGATACGAGACATGCGACGATTAAATACTGCCAGTGCCACTGCAATAATCGGAACGAAGAAAATCGTCAATAGCGCAAGCGTTGGATGCACTTGATACATCAACAAAAACGAACCTATTAACGTCATCACGGCAATAAAGAATTCTTCAGGTCCATGGTGCGCCAATTCGCTAATGTCGAATAAATCACTCGACAAGCGGCTCATCAATTCCCCGATTTTCATATTGTCAAAAAACGAGAAGGATTGTTTTTGAATCTTCGCGAATAACTCACGACGCATATCGGTTTCAATGTTAATCCCTAAAATATGCCCCATGTAAACCACGATAAAGTTCAAAGTTGTCGAGAAGGCATACAGCGCAAGTAGCCCTGCTCCCACGAGTATAATTTGTTGTAAGTTTTGAGACGGCACGATGTTATCGATGACACTTCTCACCATTACTGGAAAGGCAAGTTCGAGAATGGCCACGATGACCGCACAGGTAAAATCGAGTAAGAATAATTTTTTATACGGTTTGTAATAATGAATAAAATCTTTAATCACGACTGATCTCCTTTCGCATAATGTAATGTGCTCCAGTCTTTTGTCTTATAGACGATATGTCCATAAAGAACTGTTAACGCGTTTGATAATAACATGGCAATCCATACACCGGTTGCCCCGAGTGCTGTAAAGGCTCCAAGCACCCAAATAATCGGCAAGCGTAATACCCACAGTCGTCCCACTGACATATTCATCGAGTATTTCGTCACGCCACATCCTTGGAAGAATCCATTGTATGCCGAGAACATTCCCATGAAGAAAATAATAAAAGCGGTATAGTTCAAATACTCAACGGCATTTGCCCAAAGAACGGCATCGCTTCTATCTTTAATGAAGACTCCAAGAATTGGAGACTGGAAGAAGAAGACGATGATACAGCCAACTGTTGAAATCATGAGCACCCATAGTAGCGCTCGTCTAAAGATAGCATGCGCACGGTCGTAGAGTCCTGCCCCCATGTTTTGTCCGATGATGGCTGTTAACGCCGCACCGATTCCCATCTGTGGTTGCGTTAGTAAATCCGAAATACGGTTTACCATCGAATACGCAGCCAGTACCGACGTTCCATACGACTGAATGAGTCCATTTAAGACGGTGAATCCTAATGCAGCTCCACCATACCCGAAGGCAGACGGCCATGCGACTTTAAGGATTTCTTTCATCACTTCTTTGTCAATTTTGACATGTCTTAAGTAGATTTGAATATCCGATTCCTTACGAACGGCACGAATGGCAAGTGCTAATAATAGTACTTTTGCAATAACAGTCGCCCATCCTGCCCCTTCAATTCCCCAGTTCAAGCCAGTGAGGCCGACAAAAGGAATCGTCGCAAAAATAAAGATTGGATCTAGAATAACGTTAGCAATCGAAGACGCCGCACTAATCATCGTAATCGTACGCGTTCTCCCTTGGGCATTTAGCAAGGACTGATAGCCAAAGTAACAGAAATCAAAGAACAACCCAACAAAGTTAATCTTCAAGTATGCCACGGATTTTGCCAGAAAGGTTCCCTCTGCTCCCATCATTTCCACGAATAGAGGTGCAAGGAAATAACCAAGTACGGACAGCACAAACCCAAAGAAATACGTTAATACCATCGCATTCCCTGCATAACGCTTCGCATCTCTATATTTTCCTGCTCCAAAATACTGAGCAATAAGCGCCGTCGCTCCGACACTAATCCCCATTCCAAGTGAAATAAACAAGAAATTCAACGGCCAAATAAACGCGGTTGCCGCAAAATCTTCTGCAGAAAGTTGCGCCACATATAACCCGTCTGTCAAATTGTATAAAGTTCGAATTAAATTATTAATCATTAACGGCGTCGCAATCGTTAAAATCACCCGATTAATGTGCCCCGTCGTTATAAAATTTTGTTTTTCCAAAATAATCACCTGTTCTAGTATACATGATATCCCCACCACTGTGAACACAAACAGTGATCCATACAAATTTTCTGCTTCTCTATAAGAGTGAAAGAGGCTCGCTTTATGGGACACGGGATATCTTCATAATAGCTGTAATAGGGCACCGGTTCGAGCCGAAGTCTCTCACCTCTAAAACTCAAAGCGGGAGTAAGGAAATCCTCCTAACTCCCGCTAATTCGCTTTTAGCGCCATCCCCTATTACTGCTATTATAGAATCCCATGTCTCCTCGCGAGCCTCACTGCATCTTAAAAGGTAGAAAAAGTGTCCTGCTCTGTCTCTCTTCACCAGATTTGGTGAATAAATAACTTCCTATTATTTTGCAAAACAAAATTTCACAGCACGTAATTTTAAGTACCACCTTATTCTATTTCTAGCCCGTACGAAGCACACACAAACTTGATTTCGTTCCCCCCGAAGCAAAATTACTAAACACCTTGTTCAAAGAAACAAAAAATAAGCACTTCAAAAAGTTAAGCACTCCCAAACTTTTTTATACAAGCAGGTCTGAAGAATCATTTGGTCCATAGTAGCAACAATAGCGAGTGTAATCGATGCGAATTAGCAGTAGTTAGGAATTTATTCCTTACTACTGCTTTGAGGCTCGATAGGCGGTGAGACCTAAGGCTCACGCCGGTACAGCTATTGTAGCAACTATAGAGACCCAAATGATTCATAAAAGACCTGCGGTCTTTTTACCAAAGCACAAAACAAATAAAAAAAGAGTTAGGCACCAGCCTAACTCTTCCGAATTTCTCAAAATTATTTTTTAGTTTCTTTGAAGACAACGTGTTTACGTAATTTTGGAGAATATTTTTTTAATTCTAAACGCTCTGGATTGTTACGTTTGTTTTTGCTTGTTAAGTATAAACGTTCACCTGTTTCAGCACATTCTAATAAAATGTTGATACGCATGGATGACACCTCTCATTCAATTTATTTCATTAACTCATTGAGTTTCATACTGGTATATATTAACAAATGCAGTGCGCTTTGTCAATTCAGATTACCACGGATTTTTTGAAAAATTTATTCTTATAAAACTTTTTGAATCCAACCTTCTGGGGCCTCTACATCTCCGTATTGGATGCCTACTAATTCATCGTATAAACGACGTGTGACAGGACCAACTTCTGTTTCAGAATAGAACACATGGAAGTCGTCTCCGTTTTGAATGCCTCCAACTGGAGAAATAACAGCTGCAGTACCACAAGCCCCTGCTTCTGCAAAGATATCTAATTGGTCTACATATACATCGCCTTCTTTAACAGTCATGCCTAAACGGTGTTCTGCTAACCAAAGTAATGAGTATTTTGTAATACTTGGTAAGATCGATGGAGAGTAAGGTGTGATAAATTGGTTATCTTTAGTAATCCCAAAGAAGTTCGCAGCCCCAACTTCTTCAATTTTTGTATGTGTCAATGGATCAAGGTAAATACAGTCACTGAAATGACGCTCTTTCGCTTCTTTACCAGGAAGTAAGCTTGCCGCATAGTTCCCGCCGACTTTAGCAGCCCCTGTACCTACGTGTGCTGCACGGTCGTATTCAGAAACGATGAAGTTTGTTGGTGTTAAGCCACCTTTGAAGTAAGCCCCTACTGGCATTACAAAGATTGAGAAAATATATTCTGTTGCAGGACGTACCGCAACATTATTTCCTACCCCAATCATGAATGGACGAATATATAAGCTTCCTCCAGTTCCATAAGGTGGTAACCATTGTTCGTTCGCTTTTACCACTTTTTTCACGGCTTCAATAAAGCGTTCTTCTGGAAATTCAGGCATGAGTAATCGACGGCATGAACGCGCCATACGAGCAGCGTTTTGGTCGACACGGAATAAGTTGATGCTACCATCTTTACAACGGTATGCTTTTAATCCTTCAAAACATTGTTGTCCGTAGTGAAGTGCTGTTGCCGCTTCGTCTACTTTTAAGACATTATCTTCAATCAACGCACCTTCGTCCCACTCGCCATCTTTGTAATAGCTGATGTAACGTAAGTCTGTCTTAATGTAATCGAATCCTAAGTTATTCCAATCTAAATTTACTGTGTT
Organism: Streptococcus sp.; assembly: GCA_015264955.1. Lineage (GTDB taxonomy): Bacteria > Bacillota > Bacilli > Lactobacillales > Aerococcaceae > Granulicatella. Next base: position 10,682 of record JABZYV010000008.1, read on the forward strand.
TGTCATATAATCCCTGCTTTCTTAGATTACTCTACTGATTTATATTCCCCAGATGTTGTATCCATTTCTTCTAACTTTTTATCATTTGCATGATAGCGGAAGAATCCATAAGTTGAGGTGTTTGAATTCTCAATATGACGGACTTGCACGTCAACGGAGTCATTCGTTTGTGCCTGAATGATAATCTCATAGTTCTCGCCTAAAACGACATTTTTGCGTTTTTCGATTTCTGCAATGGCTTCACGCGCTAAATTATTCGCATTACGTGTTGTATCACTTGTTGTCTCCTGCGCGGTCGTTGTTGGTTGGGCCGTAGTAGACTCTCCTGCTTCTGCTTTGTTTTTTGAAATTTGAACAACGGGAGCCGAGTTATCAGCGGTTTGCTCTGGTCTACGAGAACAAGCCATTAACGCCAGTATAAAAACTGCGATTCCTAATCCTTTTAAGACTTTGCGATTCATTCATTCACCACCTTCGTTATTTTTCTTATTCTATCACAATTTTTATAAAAAGTATTTTATACTGCGAATTTGTAATGATAATGAAAAATTTTATATAAATTTGGTTCTTTTCATTTTAAAAACAAAAAAACTCTAATGCAACACGAGTCACACTAGAGTTTCTTCAATTATTTAGCTAATTTTTCTTTGATTTCTTCGACATAGTTATAAACCATGTGCCCTGCTTGTCCGCCATCCCCAACAGCTGTTGTGATTTGACGTAATGTTTTTTGACGAACATCGCCGACTGCAAAGATTCCAGGAATAGATGTTTCCATTTGCTCGTTTGTCACGATCCAACCTTCAGCATCTGTGATGTTTAAGTCTTTAAATGGATCTGAAACTGGTAAAAGTCCCACATAGATGAAGACTCCATCCGCATCATGGGTAGTCACTTCACCTGTATTCACATCTTTTACGCGAACGCCTGTAATTTTAGAACCGTCTCCAACGAATTCTTCAACGACTGAATTCCATAAGAAGTCAATTTTTTCATTAGCAAATGCGCGGTCTTGCAATACTTTTTGCGCACGTAATTGGTCACGACGGTGAACAATCGTTACGCTCTTCCCGAATTGTGTTAAATACGTTCCTTCTTCAACGGCTGAGTCTCCTCCACCGATGACGAAGATTTTCTTGTCTTTGAAGAATGCTCCATCACAAACTGCACAGTAAGAAACGCCACGTCCAGCGTACTCTTCTTCCCCTGGCACTTCTAATTTACGGTGATAAGAACCAGTCGCAATGACTACTGCATAGGCATAGTATGTTTTCTTTCCTGCAGTGATGACTTTAAGGTCGCCTTCTAATTCGATTTTTGAAACTTGGCCGTAAGCATATTCTGCACCGAATTGCATCGCACCTTTATACATATTGTCGGCTAATTCTGGCCCAGAAATCGTAGGGAAACCAGGATAGTTTTCTACATCCGAAGTGTTTAATAATTCTCCACCAGGAACACCTTTTTCGAGGATTAATGTTTTTAAATTTGCACGAGAAGTATATAGCGCTGCGGTCATCCCACCAGGGCCACTTCCGATAATGACTACATCATAAATTGTTCTTTCTTCCATCAGAGATTCTCCTTTTGTATAAACTAAGAGCGCTGAGACATAGTCCAACGCTCCTCTTCATTTTTAAGTGTAAGATACTCCCTTTAAAACGGCAACTTTATTGCTCATCCAAAGTTCCTTCGAGTTTTTTACCTAATTCAATGACGTATTGTTTTAAATTGTCTTTGATTTCTGGATGTTCCAAACCGAATTCAATACTTGTCTTCATGAATCCAAACTTGTCACCCACATCGAAACGTTCACCCTTGAATTGTTTCGCAAACACTCTTTGTGTAAGGTTCAATGTATCAATGGCATCTGTTAATTGAATTTCGCCACCCGCACCTGGTTCTTGTTTTTCTAAAATCTCAAAAATCTCAGGTGTTAATAAGTAACGACCGATAATCGCTAAGTTACTTGGCGCATCTTCAGGTTTTGGTTTTTCTACGAAACGACGTACATTATATAATCCCTCTTCCACTTGGCTTTCAGGATCGATAATTCCGTATTTATACGTTTCTTCATGAGGAACTTCCATCACGGCGATATTTGAAGCATGCGTTTTTTCATAGCCTTCAATTAATTGTTTGGTTAAAGGCACTTCATCACGCATAATATCGTCCCCAAGCATAATCACGAATGGCTCGCCACCCACGAATGCTTTGGCTTGAAGAACCGCGTCCCCTAATCCTTTTGGATAAGATTGACGCACAAAGTATAAGTTAATTCCTGTTGTTTCTTGAACGAGTTCTAATAACTCTGTCTTTCCTTTGGCTTCAAGGTTTGATTCTAATTCGATGTTTGAGTCGAAATGGTCTTCGATTGGACGTTTGCTCTTACCAGTAACGATTAAGATGTCTTCGATTCCTGATGCTAGAGCTTCTTCAACGATATATTGAATCGTTGGTTTGTCTACGATTGGCAGCATTTCTTTCGCCATCGCTTTTGTTGCTGGTAGGAAACGAGTTCCTAACCCTGCTGCTGGAATAACGGCTTTTCTAACTTTTGTCATAGGTCTGTTCCTCCGATTTGGTTTATTGGTGTTCTTTAATTGATGCTTCTGATTTAAATTCACGACCCATTAGGCGTTGAATCTCTTCGCGAACATCATGTCCTTTATATAAAACATTGTAAACAGCAGTTGTAATTGGCATTTCGATGTTCTTCTCTTGTGCCAAAGCGTAGACGGCTTTACACGTTTCTACCCCTTCTACAACCATTCCCATATTTTCCAAAATCGTTGGAAGCGGAATGCCTTTCCCGATTTGGTCCCCACATCTCCAGTTACGAGAATGAATACTCGTACATGTTACGATTAAATCGCCCACACCACTAAGTCCAATAAAGGTCAGTGGGTCTGCGCCAAAAGCAATTCCTAGACGACTAATTTCTGATAATCCTCTTGTCATTAACGCAGCTTTTGCATTGTCCCCATAGCCTAAACCATGAAGAGCCCCTGCTCCAACCGCAATAACGTTTTTAAGTGCAGCTCCCATTTCTACTCCGACACAGTCCGTATTTGTATAGACACGGAAGAAGGAATTACTGAAAAGAGTTTGTACATACTTAGCAGATTCCAAGTTTTCGCATGCTGCAGTTATGGTTGTGATGTCACGACGCGCCACTTCTTCGGCATGACTTGGTCCAGATAACACCACGATATCTTCGTAGCTGTCACGGTCCAACTCTTCAGCTAAAATTTCTGAAATACGTTTAAACGTTTCTTGTTCTAACCCTTTACTTGCATGAATAATCATCGGTTTATTGTCTAGTAATCCATTTAATTGTTTGGCTACTAAACGAATGACTTTTGTTGGGAGTACGAATAAGACCGCATCCACACCCTTCACGGCTTCGGTTAAATCTAAATAGCCTCGAATTGCTGGGTCCAGAAACACCCCTGGAAGGTAATGTTCATTCGTATGACGCTCATTAATTTCTTGAATTTGAGCTTCGTTATTTCCCCATAAGCGAGCTTCATGATGGTTTTCTGCGAGCACCATTGCCAGTGCTGTCCCCCATGAACCTGCTCCTAAAATAGCTACTTTTGTCATAGTTGTTCTCCTTTACGCTTTTCCAAACAATACTGGAGATTGTGGATCGTCAATCGATACATAATCTGGCACGGCTGGAACTCTACGTCTTCTCACCACGATAATAGCGATGCCTAATAAGAATAACACAATTGAGACTAATTGCGAAATTCGGATAATACCAAACATCCAGAGGCTATCTGTACGCATTCCTTCAATAAAGAAGCGCCCAAATGAATACCATAATAAGTATCCTGACATGATTTCTCCGACTTTTACGCCTTTACGTCTGCGTAAGTAGAATAAAATTAATACGCCGACAAAAGACCAAAGTGATTCATATAAGAAAGTTGGATGGTAATAAACACCATCAATATGCATTTGCTCAATAATAAAAGTTGGTAAATGCAAGCCTTCTAGGAATGCACGCGTTACAGCTTCTCCATGCGCTTCTTGGTTTGTGAAGTTTCCCCAGCGCCCAATCGCTTGTGCGAGTAAAACGACAGGTGCCAAGATGTCTAAGAGTAATGCAAACGATACTTTTTCTTTTTTCGCAAACCAGTAGACAGTTGCTGCACCGGCAATGACACCACCGTAGATGGCTATTCCTCCATGCCAAATTTGGATGATTTCACCAGGATTTGCTAAGTAGTACTGCCATTCAAATAGAATGTAGTACAAGCGAGCTCCGACAAAGCCAAGTGGCACTGCCCAGAATACTAAATCAATGATAAATTCTTTTCGATACCCTTTACGAGTGGCTTCTTTATCCGCCAATGTTGTTGCTAAGTAAATTGCAAAAGCAATAATAATCCCATACCAACGCACTTGTAATCCACCGATTTCAAACGCAATCGGATTAATGGCCGAAACCATTTCTAAAACATTCATGTAACTAACCTCTAAACTTCTTTATTTTCTGCAATTAATTGTGTTAAACGATTCGTGAAGCTTTCTGTTGCATCGAATCCCATTTTCTTCGCACGGAAATTCATACATGCCACTTCTAAGATAATCGAAACGTTACGACCAGTCTTCACTGGGATACGGATTTTCGGAACCTCAACACCCAACAATTCAACATTTTCCATATATCCACCTAAACGGTCATATCTCTTATCAGGTGTCCAGTTTTCAAGATGAACCACTAAATCGACTTGTTTTTGATCCAGAATTGCCCCTGCACCAAAGAGCGTCATCACATCCACAATACCAACACCGCGGATTTCGATTAAGTTGTTCAAGATTTCTGGTGCTTCCCCGATTAATGTTAATTCATCGTATTGATACAATTCTACTCGGTCATCCGCAACAAGACGGTGTCCTTTTTGCACAAGCTCTAACGCAGTTTCAGATTTACCGACGCCACTTTCACCTGTAATCAACAGACCAATTCCGAATACATCGAGTAATACACCGTGTATCGAAGAACGCTCCGCCAATCTTCCTTCTAAGAAGTTTGTGACACTACTTGATACTTGTGTTGTCTTCGAAGTTGCTTGTAAGATTGGAATTTGCGCTTTTGCAGCAGCTTCCACTAATTCTTTTGGCGGTTCTAGTTTTCTTGAAATAATAAAACATGGTGTCTCTGGTTTACAAAGACGTTCCATCACTTCTAATCGAATCCCTTCATCCATGGATGCCACAAAAGAAGTTTCTGTACGACCTAATAACTGGATACGTTCTGCTGGATAGAAATTTAAAAATCCTGCTAATTCTAATCCCGGTCTTGAAATTTCACTTGTAACGATTGGACGGTCAAGATACTCCTCTCCATAAATTGGTTTTAAATGAATATTCTTGATTAATTCTCTAACCGTAACACTTTTCATATTATCCCTCATTTCTTTATACCCTTCTACTATACCATATTTGAGCGCTTTCTTGTATGCTTTTAGAATTTATTAAACTTCTGTTCATTCTGCCGAATAATCTAAAAAATATTTTTTTAAAAAAATTGAGCAACCTACTTGAATATTTTATAGAATTTTATATAATAGCCTAAGTTTCTGAATAGGAGGAAAAAACATGATATTTTATTCATATGAATTTTTAAGAAGTAAAGTTCAACAAATTGATTATATTCAATTAGGACTAATACTCTTCGTCATTGCCGTTTTAGCAATTGCCTTATATCGTTATTTTAAAAATAAACAAGATACAAAATTTCGCGAATTAGCATTAATCGCCGTCATTGGTATCTTAATTCTTGCTGGTTCTAAGATTGCTGACTTACAGTCTTCTAAAAATTCAGAAAATCAATATTCTGGAGCCCTTCGCTTCGTTGAAACGATCGCTCAAGATTTACATGTTAATAAAGAAGATGTCTATATTAATACTGAAGCCGCAAAGGATGGAGCCATCGTCAAAGTTGGCGATCAATTCTATCGAGTATTAACAGGAGATAGCCCGGAACATTACCTACTCGAAAAAATGGAATTGCAAAATCCAAAAGTTACGATTAAGGAGGCTGAATAAGTTGAACCTTTCATATATCGATGTCGCAATCAAACTTGCACTTGGACTATTATCATTAATTGTTGTAATCAACTACACTGGGAAAGGAAACCTCGCCCCTACATCTGCAAGTGACCAAATACAAAACTATGTACTCGGGGGAATTCTCGGGGGTGTGATTTATAATCCATCCATTACTATCTTACAATACTGCATCATCTTATTAATTTGGTTTGCGTTAGTACTAACCCTTCGCTGGGTAAAAACAAATAATCGTACAGTGAAGAAGATGCTTGACGGTGAACCTTTACAATTAATTAAACATGGGAAAATTGATGTTGAAAATGTGCGTTTAGCTGGTCTAACGGCTCAAGAAGTTGCTTTTAAATTACGTTCACAAGGAGTCTTCTCTATTCGCGATGTAAAAAGTGCAATTTTAGAGCAAAATGGTCAACTCATCCTGACAAAATCTGGAGAAGAAAATCCAAAATATCCAATCATTACAGATGGTGTCATTCAACAAAATATACTTGATGTTATCGATAAAACAGAAGATTGGGTTACTGAACAACTTGCTGCCCAAGGTATTCAAGATGTTTCAGAAGTATTCCTTGCAGAATACAATAGCGGCCAATTAATGGTTGTGAAATACTAATTAAAACTAAAAGATTCCGTAAAAATTTACGGAATCTTTTTTGCTAAATTTACTACTATCATATAACGTAAAATAGGCACCTTTAGTAAGATTTAAATTAATGTCTCAACTCTTACTAAAGGTGCACTATTTAGAATCATATTGTTGAAATTCCTATCCCAGTCAAATTAGACTCCATCAAAGGCATATTCACACCTAATTCACGGCCAGTCTGATAAACACTTTCACAGCAATAAAGAATATCCTGTTTGTCATTATGAAGAGTCATAATTTTTCTTGTTAACTCATTCTTAGCAAACATCACTTTCATCGCTCTACTAGCAATCCAAATAGGAATTTTGTACGGTAATATTTCTGACTTATACAGCTTCAAATTCACACCACGAGCTTCGACAACTTTAAGAGCTTCTCGAATAGTTTTAATTGCTAAAGATAATTCTGAAGAATTGTTCATCAAATTCAAAGCTAATTGTTGCGGATCTTCTAAATTTCCTGAACGAGCAGCAGTCGATGTAACACCAGAATTAATCGCCATGTGAATCCAAATCCACTCAATCATGTCATGGGGAATCTCACACTTCAAATCTGCAGAAGTGAAAAGAGATATTAATTCCGCATAATTTGGAATCTGTGCGTTTCTCTCACTTTCCAGCATCAGATGTTCAAACAAGACACCTTCCAGATGGCCCGTCTCCATATATCCTCCTGCTGTTGGAAATGCGATGATATAGTTATATCCATCCGCCCACTCTTCAACTTCTTCTCTAGTGTTCCAGAAATTACAGAAAAAAACTAATGTACCTCTGATATCATTTTCTTTCAAGGTTTTCACGGCTTCTTTTATCAGACCGTTACGTACACTTAGAAAGATAAAATCATATTCTGTGCCTGGATTAGCGATTTGAACAGTATAAGTATCCTGCTTAACTTCTCCTTTAGAGTTATAGCGTCCATCCAACAAATCGACAGTTAAACTATCTGGCGCTTCTTTACGTTTTGCTTCTCTTAAGATATGTTCGACTTGATGACCAGCTTTTTGAAAAGCATAGGCATATGTTGTCCCTATAACTCCAAGCCCCAATATAGCTATTTTCATCTTTAAGTTAATTCCTTTCCTAAATTCAAATACACTATCGATCCATCGTTAAATAAAATCGGGTATCTTTCAACTGCTTTAGTCTACTAGATTTTCAACAAAGCGTTGGAAAATCGTTAACAGAACGCTCACCACTAAGGTAATGAGTGGACTCGCAAATGAGAATCCAGGTCCTACAAACCATGATGTTAAGCTTAACATCATCGCATTTAACACAAAGCTAAAGCATCCAAACGTTACAATTGTGACTGGCAATGTTAAAAGGAATAAAATCGGTTTAACAAATAGGTTTAGTACCGCGAGAACGATACTTGCAACAAGCGCTGCTACCCAGTTTGTAACGTAAAATTGTGGAACAAACCACGCAATTACCAAGAACCCTAATGTGTTAATGGCAATTTTTTTAGTAATTGACACTAAAAATCACTCCAATCGTCGTCATCATCTTCCTCTACGCGGCGCGCTGTTTTACGCGGGCGAGAGCTTCCAGAAGTGTAATAGTAAGTATTTCTGCGTCTATTGTCACGATAATACCCAGTGCTTTCTTCTGGAATAATGATAGCAAGTAAGATGTAAAGGATGATAGGGAAACCTGAGAAACTACAAATGATAAACAGCACACGTACAATTGTTGGATCTACATCGAAGTATTCTGCAATACCGCCCATAACCCCACAAACAACTCTGTTCTTTCTTGAGCGTCTTAATTTTTTCATTTTGTTTATCCTTCTTTCTTGCTACTTGTATCTGATTGTAGCTGATTTACTTGAATATTTCCAGTTGTGGTTTCTGCGACTACTCGCGGCATTGAGTCTTTATGCTTACGAATCAATGCACTTCTTTCTGCTAAATCCTTCGTTTGTCGAATCACTTCGAAGACTGTTTCATCAAAGCGAATCGCACCAAGAGATGTTTCAATTTCGGCTTCAAGCCCTACTTCTTCAGCAACTTCAATTTTAATATTTCCGTTTACTGTTTCAACGTCTACTTTTTTCGTTTCAGGATGTGCTACTGCTACTTTAATATTCCCTGTCACCGCTTCTAGTTTTGTACCAAGGAACTTACCATCGAGATGGATATTCCCGTTTACTGTTTCAGACACGATATCTTTAAATTCGAGATGTTCGTATTTAAGATTTCCGTTCACTGTTTCTGCTTCAAGAAGAACTCCTTTGACATCCTTCAAGCGAATATCTCCATTATCCACTTCGAAGTAATAATCTTTTCCTTCTAATTCTTTCAAATGAATAGTTGTATTCAACCCTTTGATGGCAACATAATCATACACTTTTTGCGGAAGTGAAATCGTCCAGTCACAGTATACGCGCTTGCTGACACTCTTGATGACAATCTTATCGTCGTCTACGCCCACCTTCACACGGTCACGAACAAATCCTTCCGCATCGAAGAACTCTTCGTCTTGCGCAGCCACGCGGCAATTTCCTTCAATCGTCATTGTATTGTCAGGAACAGTCTTCACACGAACAATTCCGTTGGCCACTTTGAAATCGAGAATACTCGCATCATCAATCACTTGATGGAAATGAAACGGTACTTTCTTCCCATTTTTGGCTTCTAAATAAGGCATGTTCACTTCTGTATTTTGAATAACTGATCCCACCGCTGTCACAATGGAGTCTGCGAATTTTGCAGCCCATGAAGAGATATTTCCCGCTGTTCTACGAGTTTTATCTTCCCAGTCAGTGTCTTGCACTTTCTTCTTCGCTTTCTTAAAGCTTTCTTCCCATTCTTCTTTCTTTTCAGCTTTCATTTTGGCATCGGCTTGTTTCTTCTCTTGTAACAAGCTCTTATATTGGTTGTTCAACTGTTCCGCTTCTTCTTGCAGACGAACGAGTTCCATCTCTTCATCTACTGTCAACGGTTCAAGTTGCTCAGCCGTTTTGATTTCATCGATACGACGATCGATTTCTTTTGTACGTTTTAAAACCGCTTGAATCGATTCATTTGTTTGGTCGCTTTGAGCTGAGAATTTTGTAAATACACTCGCTACGCCTTCTAATACAGAATCGACTTGGCTTGAAGTTGGTTGTTCTTTTGCACTAGCCTTTTCACCCATTTTTTCGAGCAAGACTACTGCTTCCTCTGCTGAAATAATTCCTTTGTCTACTAATTCTAAAATTCTATCTTTTTGATTCATTTTCGTTTCCCCCTTAAATCGGTTCGTTCTTGATTACATTCTTAGTGTACAAAACTTCACTGATGAAATCATAGGACCTAAGGTGGATTTTTCGTCCAAACTTCTCTAAACCTAAAGTTGTATTTTTGAATTTCACCTCTTTTTCGTTCTATATCTTGCGTGGCTATCCATTTGTTGTTACACTTTGGATACAGTAATAGTAGGAGTTGGAAAGTAATGACAAAAAAGGAAGTCCCATTGAAATCGCATGAGCGACTCGATCGACTCGAAAAAGAAAATATCGATATCATTCAAAGTCGTGAGGTCTTCTCCTTTTCGCTGGATGCTGTCCTTTTGGCAGACTTTGCCAATATCGCCAAAAGTAGAAAAGCTACAATCGTGGATCTCTGCTCTGGTAATGGTGCGGTGGCATTTTTACTCAGCCATAAAACCAAAAATCACATTACCGCTGTTGAAATCCAAGAACAGCTTTGGGACATGGCGATGCGTACCAACCAACTCAACAACTTAGAAGACCGCATCACCTTTATCAATCAGGATATTCGTCAGTTGAAAGGCATTATCCCGAAAGACTCGGTCGACTTTATTACGTGCAATCCGCCTTACTTCAAGGTGAAGGAAACCAATCAAACCAATTTGAAGGAAGCTTACACGATTGCCCGTCATGAAGTGCATTTGCCACTCGAAGACTTACTCAAGACGATTTCAGGGTTATTGAAGATGAAAGGAAAAGCCTATCTCGTTCATAGACCCGACCGCCTCACGGATATTTTATCCGAGGCAAGGCATCACCGCCTCGAAGCGAAACGCGTGCAATTTGTCTATCCAAAAGAAGGCAAAGAAAGCAACATCGTCCTCATCGAATTAATGAAGGATGGACTACCAGGAGGTCTTAAAGTATTGCCACCGATTACGGTTTTCGATGAGCATCAAGAATATACGAAGAAGATTAGAAGCATCCTCTGGGGGGACAACGCATGAGCCAGTTCTTTATGTACGTCCTACTTTGCAAGGATCAAACCTTTTACACCGGTTATACAGTCGATTTGGAAAAACGAATCGCGACTCACAATGCCGGGAAAGGTGCTAAATATACAAGAGTGAGAACTCCCGTGACACTGCTCTACGCTAAAGAATTTGCCACGAAGCAAGAAGCGATGAAAGCAGAATCGGCATTTAAAAAATTCTCTCGCCCGAAAAAAGAAACATTTCTACAGACGATTGGCGCAAGTGTCGACCGTCCTGTCATTATTTATTTAGAAGGAGAACAGCCTCATGAGACAACAGAGCTATCGGACTGAAGGTATCGGGAAATTATTCCTTGTCCCTACTCCAATTGGTAACTTAGAAGATATGACATTCCGCGCGGTAAACACTCTTCGCGACGTGGATTTAATCCTAGCCGAAGATACACGTCATACGCAAAAGTTACTCAACCATTTTGAAATCGAGACTCCGCAAAAGAGTTTCCATGAACATAATACACAGGAGAGAATCCCTCAAGTCATCGAGTGGTTACAAGAAGGAAAAACCATCGCACAAGTGAGGGACGCTGGTACACCTTCCATCAGCGACCCAGGATTTGAGCTCGTGCAAGCCTGCGTTGAAGTTGGCATCCCAGTGATTCCTCTTCCAGGAGCGAATGCGGGAATTACGGCTCTTATCGCAAGCGGCCTTGTCCCACAACCGTTCTATTTCTACGGTTTCTTACCACGTAAAAAGAAAGAAAAAATCGAAGCGCTCGAACAATTACGCACACATAGTGAAACGGTGATTTTATACGAATCTCCATTCCGTTTGAAAGATACATTCTCGGCGATTCAAACCGTCTACGGCGAACAACAATCCGTTGTGTTATGCCGCGAGTTGACGAAAACTTACGAAGAGTTTATTCGCGGAACAGCCGCAGAACTCGTTACCCTTGTAAACGAGGAAGAATTAAAAGGCGAATGCTGCATCTTGATTGGTTCTAAAAATCCTGATGAAGTGACAACTGCTCTAGCCGGTGCGTTAGAAGAAAATACGCCAGACGCTTCACTTTCGATTGCCGAACAGGTTGACTGGTTTATGGAACATCAAAGTCTTGCTCAAAAAGATGCGATTAAAGCTGTCGCAAAACATCTTGGCCTTAAGAAGCAAGAAGTCTACAAAGAAATCCATGCGTGATAATTTATCTGTTGATTATTTCAAATCTTTACGGATATCTTCATAATCAACAATCAAGTAAACTTAGCATGGTTTCCTCTACGATAGAACACAAACAGAAACACCCAAGCATTGCTGCTTGGGTGTTTGTTTATACTCCGATAAATTTAAAAACATTGAAGGCGGTCATAAATACTAAAATAGCCATCAATCCTAAATAGAGTTTTTCAACGGCTTCGTGCGTGAGTTTCGATTGGATTTTTGTTCCGATCCAACCACCGAGTACCGCAAAAATCGCAATCGCTAAAATCACGAGACTGACATTGTTGTATTTTTCAAAGTCACGAATGACAGTGCCCATCTTAATAATCTGTGCAAAGAAAATCATCAAAATCGAATACGCTGCTGCGTCTTTTGCTTTCATCGAGAAGAAGTAAACCAAAAGTGCAATATTCAGCGGTCCTCCGCCAATGCCGAGATAGACAGAAATCATACCGACTGTTAATCCAATCGTCACAATCGCCACCAGATTGGAAACTGCTAGCGTTCGAATACTTTCCTTATTGAGTGTGAACAAAATAATGCCACCGAGCAATAAAAATAGAATCACGGATTGCGTCGCACTCACTGCTTGACTACCCCAACTCTCTACTGCATGAAGGAAAATCACGTCTCCGATTTTTCCACCGATAATCGACCCGAACGCCAGACCTAAAGCGATTTGTTTTTGGACATGAAAGCCTTGCTTACTTCGTTTATAAATCGAAACAAGACACATCGTAAACACGGCCACAGTCGAGTACACACTAATCATGCTCGTGGTATCGATGCCCACAAAATCAAAGGCTGGCTTGATAATAATACCGCCACCTAAACCAGTGATGGCTCCAATCATCGTTGCACATAACACGATAATACTATAAATAATAATATGCATTAGCGACCTCCAACATTACGGACACATCTAAACCCTAAATGGCTCGAGGTTGAGTCCCACAATGCGCCATTACGGGCTGCAACGCGATACCTATTGCAGTATGAACAATGGCATAAGAAGGAGCCTCCACGAATGGCATATTCGTATTCAAAATTAATGGGGCGAGAGGCGTCTTCTTCGATTTCTTCAAACGGAATTCCGCGATGATTACAGCACCATTCCCAGACATTTCCAATCATTTGATAGAGTCCGAATCCGTTTGGTTCAAAGCTCTTCACGGGTGCCGTTCCTAAAAAACCGTCTGCTTTCGTATTCGTATTAGGGAAATCCCCTTGCCACGTATTGGCATGAAACTCTCCGTCTTCTTCGAGGTCATCTCCCCATGGAAATTGCGTGGTTGTCCCACCACGTGCTGCGTATTCCCATTGCGTTTCTGTCGGCAATTTCACCTTTGCCCAATCACAATAAGCTAGTGCATCCTGCAAAGATACGTGCACCACTGGATGGTCCATCACATCATCAATCGAAGACTCGGGCCCTGTTGGATGATTCCAACAAGCACCTGGCACTAGAAGCCACCAAGGTGATCCTGATACATGTGCATACTCTGCACTTTTTTCTGGCTCAACGAATAGGTGAAATACATAAGAATCTCCTATCGTTTCTGCCGTTGTAGTATAACCTGTCGCATCTATAAAGGCTTTAAACTCACGATTCGTCACGGTCGTATCCGCGATTTCAAACGCAAGCACCTTTTTCATGACTGGTGGTGCTTCATGGTCTTCGATAAAGCCTTGGCCATGAGCATCTCCCATTTGAAAGATGCCAGATTTTAAAGGCACAAAATTCATACTATCGACCTCTCTTTAGAGTGGCAACGATGCGTTCTAATGGTACTTGGCAAAGTTGTCCGTCTCTCACAAAGCCCTCTTCTCTGTCTTGTAAAATGCGTGCAAGTTTTGCTTTGAACTCGTTCACAAGAGAAGTATACTTCGTTTCCGCAATTAAATTGCATTTTTCCTCTGGATCCTCTGTCATATGGAAGAGTTGATACTCGTCTTTGACAGGGAACCAAATAAATTTCCATTCATCTGTTAAAATATATTGGCTCGAATCCTCACCTAGACTATGTTCGCCATGGAATTCGTTTCGCCAACCTGCAAACTCGCCGAATAATAATTGACGAACACTCTTACCGTCTGTTTCGACTTTTTCACCTGTCGCTAATTCTACAAGCGAAGGGAAAACATCTTGAATCTTCACCAGTTGTGTGACGCTCTTCTTCGTACCCGCAATCAAGTTACCCGGGTCGAAGATAAACGCTGGAATCTTAATACTACCTTGGTAAGGATAGCCTTTGCGGAATAAATAATGCTCCCCAAGTTGATCCCCGTGGTCACTCACGAACCAGAAAATCGTATTTTCTAGTAAATCAAATTCCTCAGCGGCTGTTAAGAAGCGACTTAATTGATTATCGATATGCGTGATTAAGCCGTAGTACGCAGCCAACATTCTCTTTTGTGCGTCCGCTGGAATTTTACCGCGCTTAGCATAAAGACTTGGAATCTTCTCTTCGAGTTTTTCCCAGTTCCCGATATGCAAGTCCGATACATCCCCTAATTTGTCCATGTATAAATCATAGAAATACTTCGGTGGATTGAGCGGTGCATGTGGTTTTTCAAACGACATCTTCAAGAAGAACGGAACGCTTGGGTCACGTCTCTTCAAGAAACGAATACTTTCGCTCACAATCCAGTTGGTTGGATGGTATTTTTCAGGAAGTTCAAATGGACGAACATCCCATGAATTACAGTTTGCCCCATCATCGATAATATCTGCATCGCTGCCGAGTTCTTGCTTAATCCAATCCAAGTAATCGCTCGAATGTTCAAACGTTTCTCCGTATGCTTTATTGTATTTACGGTCGACATGTAAGTAGCCATCATGCAAGAGAACATGGTCAAATCCCATGCGCTTACGGCTTGGATACACATGCATTTTCCCGATACATTCTGTTTGATAGCCTAAATCCTTGAACGTTTGAGGAAGTGTATTCGTGTAGTTCCAAGGCACTTCATCTTCGTATCCGACTCTTCCTGACGCTTCTTGGTCCATCCCTGTTAAAAGCGCGGCTCTTGCTGGCACACAGCTTGGCACTGGTGAGTAGGCATTTTCAAAGTTATATCCCATGCTGGCCATCATATCTAGCGTTGGTGTCACCACTAAGTCATCACTGCGGTTAATAGACAATGCGTCCGCACGCATTTGGTCCACTACGATGAGGATGACATTTGGTTTTGATTGTTTTTGATTCATACTGTTTCCCCCAAAAAAGTTAAAACGATTTCATCTTTTATTATAACAAAAGAGCCCGTCCATGGACAGGCTCTTTTTAGTACTTTATTGGCTTTTTATATGACAATCTTGCTCTTTTCACGCATTAATCTTCGCTATACAAGATTTCTGTACAAAACATACAACTTTCATCGTTTTCTCTACGTTTTCCATAGTACAAGTTGCAAATATGGAATCCTTGGTCGTAGATATTTTCTAAGTTGATGATGGATTGGCTTCTTTTTTTCTTTTTAGCCACTTTCTTCGTGTGCGTGTTTGGCTCTAACTCGTCTAAACGATCTTTCAAGTGACGATTTTCCATCGTTAAATTATGATTCTCTTCGATTACCTTTTGCAACTCTTCAGAAATCTGTTCGAGCTCATGTAGTTGTAACAAAGTTTGTTTTGTTAACCGTTCGATTCGATCATACAATTGTCTGTTTGGCATTCACGCACCTCCTATCTTATTTTGGGATTTTTAACACCCATTGTTCTAATACTGCTTGAACTCCAACGTTGGCACTTACTTTGGCAATGGCGTTGGTCATTTTTTCATGTTCTTTAATCCATTCACTCACGGTAAGATGATTTGCAAAACTCTTCATCGTAGCGAGCTTATCACTTTGAATAACGGCTCCTTCGACTCCTCGAGAAACCAGCAAAGCATCTCGGATATAAATTTGTAATAGTGTTAAAAACAGTTCACTATCAGCCTTTGTCGCTAAGAGTGGCATCACTTGGGACTGAATCGTTACAAAGGCCATCGCACGATTCGTAAATACGCGGACAAACCAATTCCAGCTTTCTTGACGAATCTGTCCAAAACTTTCACTCTCGAGCATCTCTACTGCTTGGTCAATATTACTCGTCAATTGAGACAATAATTGCGACGTTGCGTTTGGAACCCCTCGTTCTTTCAGCATGGAAACAATATTTTCTCCTGCATCTGATTGGAATCGAATAATCTGACAGCGCGATTGAATCGTAATCAGAACCTTGCTGAGTTGCTCTGTTAGAAGAATGAAATGGATATTTCCCGTTGGTTCTTCTAAAAACTTCAACAAGCTATTCGCAGCGCCTTGTGTCAACGTATCGACTGCGTGAATCACACAAACAATCGCACTCGACTCCATCGCTGTTTTCGTTAACTGCGATTTCAGTGTACGAATTTGGTCCACCTTCACCGTTGTGCCTTCAGGTTCTACCACGATAAAATCCGGGAAGTTTCCATGGTCAATTCTTGTGCAGTGTTCACACTCTCCGCATGCAGGCTCGCCTTTTTTTCGCTTCGTGCAGTTAAGCATCTTTGCGATTTCCTTGGCCATCTCCGCTTTCCCAATTCCCTTTGCTCCTTCAAACAAATAGGCATGGCCCAGATGACCATTATCGATGGCACGAATAAACGCTTCTTGCATCTTTTCCATCTTAGAAACGGAAGAATGAGTCTACAGGTAATACGAATACTGTAGCTCCACCTACACGAACTGGAACTGGAGTTGTTAGCGCGCTATCAAGCATGCTATCAATGTGCACTGGTGGCACTGTCATTTGTTCACGTGATTGGCAGTTTTCTTTGATGATATCTAACGCTTCTTGTACACGTTCTTCTTCAATCCCGATGATGAAAGTAGTGTTTCCTGCGCGTAAGAATCCACCTGTTGTTGATAAACGAGTTGCGCGGATATTTGCTTGTGCAAACTCATCTCCTAATAAATGTGCATCTTTATCTTGTACAATCGCAATTAATAATTTCATGATTTCATTCTCCTATTTTGTAAAATATTTTGGGTAACGTTCCACTAAAACGCGGAAGCACTCTTCCACTACTTCTTCAATGGATTTTGTCGCATCAATCGATACAATTCTTTCTGGATATTTTTCTACTAATTCTAAATATCCATTGCGAACCATCGTATGGAAGCTTAATCCTTCTTGGTCTAAGCGGTCAAACTGACGGTTCCCTCTTGCTTTATGAATTCGTTCCAATCCAACTTCAGCTGGCACATCTAAGTAAAGCGTCGTGCTTGGTTCTAGGCCATCCGTTGCAAAATGATTTAACTGTGCAACTTCTTCTACCCCAATCCCACGTGCCACTCCTTGATATACCAAAGAGCTATCGACAAAACGATCACAAAAAACAATATTCCCTTTTTCTAAGTTTGGTAAGATACGATCTTTTAAATGCTGGCGACGACCCGCTGCATATAAAATCGCTTCTGTCCGTTCATCCATTTCGGTGTTGTTCACATCCAGAATGACTTTACGAATATCTTCAGCGATGCGGCTTCCACCAGGTTCTCTTGTTGACACAATATCCACGAGCGCGTGTTTTTGTAACAAAGGAATCAGTTGGTTGATGACAGTTGTTTTCCCAGCGCCATCAGGACCCTCCATCGTGATAAACAATCCTTTCATATTATCCCCCATTCCTTTCAATTTCTTTTCTATTATACGATATTTTCATCTTTTAATAAACCAAATTCCTATAAGAAATTTCACCAATTTCTCCTCCTCCATCTTCCTTCCCTTTTCCTTTGCATAACACAATATTTAAAAGCACTGTGATTACGTAGAAGATTTGTCGAGTTCTTATAGTAGCAGTAATGGGATTTAGGATCAAAGGTGAATTAATAGGAGTTAGGGATTTATCCCTTACTCCTATTTTGAACTTTGAAGGCGAGAGACTACAGGCTCGAGCCGGTCCCTCATTACAGCTACTATAAAACGAACTCACAAATCTTCGCAGTAATCACAAACCTTTGGTTTGCATTATTTATTTTTAAATATTGTGCCCATGCAAACAGAAACAGGGGCTTGTTGACAAACAAGCCCCTGTTCCTAGTTAAGTTTTATTAACGCTTCATCGATTTAGAGTACGGACGATTGTAATCCCATAGCAAGAGAAGTAATCCAGCTAAGCCAACAAGCATTGTTGCAACGCCTTCTTTGCCAATCATCTGATGCCCCAAAATAACTACATATAAGAATACCAACATCAATACGACGCGGATCCAAATTTTCACTTTAGGATTCATGATATCTTCTCCCATCTAATTTCGCTTGGCTCAAGTTCCACAGTTCTTGATACACCTGCTCCATCATAAACGAGTGTTGATTGCAATTCGTTCGTATTATTCACGATTGCATACACTCCTTTTTCAGGATAAGCATGTACTTCCACTAATGGATTGCTTGCATACCATTTTGTTAATTCACTTTCTTTATTCGCTGCGTAGAATAACGCACGCATTAATAATCTTGTATTTTCTGGTGTGTATGGAAGTCCTGCAATGTAAACCCCACGACCTTTTCCGTATGGGTTAGCCGCAAGATGGATTTCCCCGAATTCTTTTCCTTCGGCATTGGCTGGAAGAACGATTCCTTCTTCGACGCCACCTGCGCTTACTTTCGGATTGCTAAATTCAAGTACTTCTGTGGCACTCGTTAAGCCATACACGTTTTTAATATTTTCCCCAAAGTCAATCTTATGAACATCTTCAATATCTTCGATAATAAAGTGTTCTTTCAATTCTTTAGTAAAGTATTTATCTGTTGAAAGGCTATATCCCATTTCTCTTTCAACACCCAAAATATCTCCAAGTTGGAAGAATCTTCCTTGATGATGAACGGCTGTTGGTTCGCCAACTCCGACAAAACCGCCGCCATTATACACGAATTCACGAATACGTGTAATTAATGTTTCATTCTTCCAAACCTCTCCACCGCTAAATGAAGTACCGGCATCCCCCGCGTTGATGATGACATCGACACCTTCTGGAACTCCATCATTAATAATATCGTCAAAGCTGATAAAGCTTACATCCACACTAGCACCACTTAAGGCTTCCATAATTCCAAGGTAAGAATAGATTTGTTTGTATGGAAGTTCATGGGCAACCATGTGTGCTTGCCAAGTTCTTAAACGCCCCCATGCATTTAAGATGGCTACTTTCAAACCAGTATATGGTTTTGTATGTTTTACGATATCGTAGATTTCTCTAAATTCATCTGTTACATGTTCAATGTAGTCGACAAATTTAGGGAATTTGTATGCAAGACTTAAATAACCACCATAACCGATACGGTCTACAGGGTTACGCATGATGGCACGTCTTGCTGATAACCAGTTTTTATTGGCTTCAATCGTAGGATCATTTCCTTCACGGAATACATCTGGGAAGAAGTATGGTAAGAATCTTCCTTCCGTGTATTTTACGTGTGGAATATCTGAAATCATACGAAGTGTTGCTCCGCCGCCGACAGAACCCACGACTGCATCTAATCCAATTTGTTCGAAGTATGGTCCGTATGGTTCTGTACCAATCCAGTTATCTCCTAAGAACATCATGGCTTCTTTACCAGCATCGTGTACTTCGTCGACTAGTTTTTTGGCTTCTCTTGCAACGAAGGCTTGAATGAAGTCGATATAGTCTAAGTACGCTTTACTTGGTGTGCGGAATGTTGAGTTATAGTACCCTTCATCCACAATATCTTCTGCTCTTAAGCGATAGCCTTTTTCCTTAGCAAAAGCTTCAAGTGCTGCGACTGAAACGCTGGCACCATATCCGAACCAGTCCACAAATTTTTCTTTCCCTAAGTTGTTGAAAATTAATGTGAAATGATAGAAGAACGTTGTAAAACGAACCACATCAGTATCCGGATTGTCTTTTAACCATTGTTTTAAATAAGAGTGCATGAATTGATTTGAATGAGGTCCACGTACATCAAATGGAATATCGTGAGGAACATCGCCCCAGTTATTCGTAATATGATTGTACATTTGAGTTGGATCCCAAATCGCATACACTAGAAACGACACTGTATACTCATGGAAAGGACGAGTGCCTTCAATCGTAATCGTGTTGTTTTCTTCATGGACAGTCCATTTCTCAACCAGAACTACTTCTCCAGTAGTACGGTCGATGACTTCCCAATATCTTTTTGGATCATGTACATAGTCTGGTTGCACTTGGTCTTCGAAGTAGCCTTCCATAAATGGAATCGTTAGCGTATCTTCTGTTGCTAACCAGAATTTTGACATGACGAAAATTTGTTGGCACTCTTCCATATGATCTTTGATGAAATCATTATGGTTACGTGCTACAAAGTATGTTGTATAGATTTTTGCATCTAATTGTTTGGTTGCTTCATCGAGTTTCGTTCCATCGCTATCACGAATTGCATCTGCACCCCAACGGTCGAGCAATTCTTTAGTCTGTTCAAGAAAATTCGATTCACTTGGCAGGGTTAAACGCCCTTTTGTTTTACCCATTTTCTTTCCTCCTGCGATGACGATTACTCTTTAGAGCCGCCTAGTGTCATCCCTTGTGTTAGTTTATTTTGAACAAGAATGTATAGGATTAATGTTGGTAACATTACTAATACCATCCCTGCATATAATTGTCCGTATTCAGCTGCCCCACGTTGCGCTTGAATTAAGTTTTTCAACCCTACTGGTAACGTTTGGTTTTTACCTGGCATTAATGTAAGAGCGATGATATATTCATTCCAGAATGAGAGGAAGTTGAATAAGATTACTGTGATAATACTTGGTCTTGCCATTGGTGTCATAACGCGAACCATTGTTGTGAAATATCCTGCACCGTCAATCGATGCTGCTTCTTCGAACGTTGTTGGTAATGTCTTGAAGAAGTTTGATAATAGATAAATCGTAAATGGTAATGATGTCGCTGCATACACAACTGCTAAGACGAAAATGTTGTTAAGGAAGAATCCGTTAATGCCGAATCCTTTTAGTCCTTTATCCCAGTCCAGTAACATTAAGAAGATTGGTACAACGATATAGTTTACGTTGATGAATAATCCACCTTTTAGTAAAGAGTTAATGAAACGACTTCCTGGGAATTTGTAACGTGCTAATACGTAAGAAGAAGGAATGGCTACAACTACTAAGATTGTTAACGCTAGTGCTGTAACAATCACTGAGTTCAACATGTAGTCACCCATTTTTGCTTTATTCCAAGCATCCACAAAGTTTTGGATGTAGAATCCTTCTGGCATTGTCCATGGAGATCCGTAGAACTCTCTATTCTCTTTAACAGAAGCTAAGAAGACCCAGCCCACTGGTACAATAATACTAATCGCTAATGTAATCAGCGCTACGTATATAAAAGCTTTATACAGCTTTTCGAATGAACGAGTATTTCCTTTCATGATCTCCCCTCCTAGTATTCAAGAATATCGCGTTTCGTAATATGACTTACGATACCTGATAATCCGAATGAGAATATAAAGATAACTACACCGATTGCCATACCGTATCCGTATGAAGAGTTTGTATAAGCTTGTTTGAACATGTAGCTTAAGAACACTTCAGTTGATCCGTCTGGTCCACCGTCTGTCAAGATTTGTACAAGTAAGAAACTTAAGTTAATCGTACTGATAATGAAGAATGTTAATGTTGTACGAATACTATTCCAAATCAATGGTAATGTAACGTTGAAGAATTTACCGATTTTCCCAGCTCCATCAAGGTCAGCTGCTTCATACAAGCTTGCTGGAATATTCGCCATCCCTGCCATATACATAACCATGTAGTACCCAATCGCTTGCCAAATTAACGCGAATGCGAGTGAGTAAATAACAATACTTTGATCTCCTAACCATAATTTATTCCACGCTTCTGGTAATACAGCATTTAAAAGTCCAGCTTTTGGATCATAAATTGCTGAGAAAATACCTGCAATAACTACGATTGATAAAATATTAGGGATGTAGAAAATAATTCTGAAGAAGTTGTTTCCGCGAATCTTTTCTGTTGAAAGGATTGCCGCGAAAAGAACTGCCAATACTACTGTAAAGAGTGTTACCACTACGATTAGTAAGATTGTGTTCTGAATCGTTCTAAAGAAATTTTCATCTTGCCATAAGATTTTAAAGTTATCTAATCCAACAAATTGTTGATTGTTTGAGAATCCGCCCCATTTGAACATGGACATGCGGAATACTTCAATCGTTGGGTAAATTAAAAACGTAAAGAATAAAATTAGTGCAGGTAATAGACACACGAGAATAAATAAATTTCTCTCTCTTTTTCTACGATTTTTCATCGTTCTGCCCTCTTTCGACCATTTTTAGATAAAATGAGAGTGGGTGGAAGGAATTTTCATCCTCGAAAATCGCTTCGCATCCCACTCTTATTTAATTCATTCTATTTGAATTATTCAACTGCTGCTTTTAGTTTTTGGCTAACTTCTTCTACAGATTTTTGCCATTCAGCAACTGTTTTTTGACCAGATGCTACAGAGTCGATTTGACCATATAATGTGTCTTTCATGCTTACGCCTTCAACAGGTTTAGTAGCTACGAAGTTACCATTGATTACGCCATCAACTTCATCTACAACTTTGTATAATGATTTCAATTCATCAGGTAACTTAGCTGTTACACCTTTAATTGGTTGAGCTGCGTTGTATTTAGCAAAGATTTCTGCTGCTTTGTCAGAGTATAAGAATGATAAGAATTCTTTAGCTGCTTCTTGGTTCTTAGATTCTTTTGGAACCCAGATGTGTTCGAAGAATGAGTAAACATAACGTTTGCCACCTTTTTCGATTGCTGGTGCAGCTGTCATAGACCATTTGAATCCTTCTGCACGAGGTGCTTTAGCCATTTCCCCAACTACCCAAGTACCGTTTGGCATGAATAAAGCTTTGTTGTCTAAGATTAATTGTTGGTTCTTAGTGAAGCTTTGTGGGTTTGCGTTTGCTACTGTTGAAGGTTCAACGTTTTGTAAGAATGTTCCTAATGCTTCAAAAGCTTTAGTTGCGCCTTCAGAAGTGAATGCTCCTGTGTCATATTTCATTGCTTTGTTGAATAAATCAACGCCTCCAGCGTTTGCTAATAATGCTGGGAAGAAGCTATCTAAGTATCCAGATACTGGATAAGTGAATAATGAAATGCCATCTTTCTTAGCTTTTTCAGCTAATTCTTTCATACCAGGCATATCTTTTGGAACTTCCCAACCTTTAGATTTGAATAACGCTTCGTTGTAGAATAATCCTGTTGGAGCGTAGAACATTGGTGCTAAGTAGTGTTTTCCGTCTCCGTAAGGGTCAGTTACTGTTGTTCCTAATACGTTGTTTAATAATTTTTCAGATACTTTTTTGTCTTCGCCGTAAACTTTCATATCGAATAATCCAGTTAAGTCAGCTAAAGCTTTTTCTTTAATTAATGTTTCTGGTAAAGCTTTTTTACGTCCTAAAGCTAACATTACGATATCTGGGTAATCGCCAGCTTTCATTTGAGGCGTAATTTTATCTTCGATTTCCTTATCTTGAGTCAATTCCACTTTAACGTTTGGATTTGCCTCTTCATAAGCTTTGATGATTGCTGGCCACATTTCTGCGCCGTAACCACTTTCTAAGGCAGCTAATTTAAGAGTAACTTTCTCTTTAGAAGCTCCTTGTTGAGTAGTTGAATCTGTCTTACTAGTGCTGTTGCTATTATTTCCGCAAGCTGCTAAAGATACAGCTGCTAATAATGCTGCGCTTGATAGTAATACTTTCTTTTTCATGTTGTCTCCCCCTAGTTCTATTACTTTTTAAGACACTTTTAGTTTACAACGAAAAAACCGCTTTCACAATAACTATTTTGCTTTTGACTTGTACTATTTTGCTCTCTTTGGAAACGGTATCATCTTTCATTATTTTAATAAAGCGCTAAAAAACCTATCTACAAAAGGATTTCTCGTGTAGATAGGTTTCATTTTGTTTATTTTATTTAATTGGTAAAAATTTCTTCAAAATCACCATTGTTTGATCCATAATGACTCCACTGATGATTAAAGAGACAACCGGACCAATCGTTGGCCATTGTCCCAAAATGGCAGCGGTGATGACACAGCTTGCATCGATGAAAAACTTATTTTTAGGGATGGATGTTTTGAATTTTTCATGTAAGGCTAGCGTTGCGGCAATATACGGCCCAACTCCAAGTTCTGCTAAAGCATACACTGCACACCCCATAGCAATTAAGGCAATCCCTACAACCATGGCCACTACTTTTACGGTTATATCCATTTCGGAAAGAGCTCTAAAATCGAACAGTTCAATAAAGAAGCTTTGTAAGAACATCCCTACAACTGTTCCAAATCCAATATATCTCCAGTTGATACTTAGCGTAATGGCAAGAAATACAAGGGAAACGATAATATTACTTGTTCCCATATCTACACCAAATGTGCGATTTAACCCTTCCCACACAAGAACGACAACGTCCGCTCCTAATGTACTCGAACCTGCCATCTTCGCGCCAAGTCCGATTAAGAAACAGGCGATGACGAGTAACACGAGTCGCAGTCCTAAATAATCTTTTTTCAATCTCATTCTCCTTATTTGGCCCAGTTTTCAGGACTCCACATACGCCCATCCAACTCACCATGTGCTTGTTCAATTCGTTTTGCTTGTTCTAAAAGAAGATTTTTTGCAGCCACAAGCAATGCGCGTTCTTTATACTCTTTTGATTCAATAATCCACGCATCGAGTAGCCTGATTTTCTCAATAATCTCCATATTGACTCTCCTCCCAATGACTTAGATGCATCTCGAGTTCCAGTCTTTCGTCCTGGTTTTCTTTGATCCACTCCGCGATTTGTTCCCAGTGTGCACCAGGCAATGCTTGTGCTCGTTTGATAAACCACTCTTCGGTTTCTTTTAATGTTCCGTAATTCTCTTTCGTCACGTATTGTAAATACTCAACAAGTAACGCTTGTTTTGCCTCTTCAGTCTTATAATCAAACTGATGCACTTCGAAAATTGGCAAATAGGTCCATCCCATCGCATTGGCTAGTGCTTGTAAAGGGCGCAAAAGTTCTGAAATCGTAAACTGCTCTTTCCCTCCTGCACGGAAGGCTTCTTCTTTCACCCCGAGTGTCACAACGATTCCGAGTTCCTTAATTTGTTTTGCAAAAGGTGCACTCTTACTCATCACCGTATCGATCCATTCCTTCATGACAGAAGGCGCTTGGTACCAATACATCGGGAATTGAAGAATAAGACGTTCGGCCTCGGAGTCTGCCAAGGCTTTTTCTTCATCCGATTTTGTAAAATGCGGTTTCGCTTCACTCCACACTTCGTCCAAGTGACGAACCGTTACAGCTTCTTCCCCTTTTACGGTTGCGAGGAAAAACTGTTGAGCAGACGACGAATGAACCGTTGGATGGCTAATTACCACCATTGTTTTCATATTACGCGTTTCCTTTCTGTGAGAGTACTTCTAAGAGAGCATTTGTGTTGTCGACAAAATACTGAATCGCAAACGGTAATGCTGCATCATCCACTAAGAATGCTGGGTGATGCCATTCGCGTGGACAGCCTGTTCCAATAAAGACGAAACATCCTGGAACGTGTTCCATATAATTAGCGAAATCTTCCGCTCCTAAAGTCACTTCCGGTGTTACCACTGT
Source organism: Streptococcus sp. (assembly GCA_015264955.1). GTDB lineage: Bacteria > Bacillota > Bacilli > Lactobacillales > Aerococcaceae > Granulicatella. The sequence continues at coordinate 36,471 of JABZYV010000008.1, forward strand.
CGCAAATTTCTCCGTCACACTTTTAACCACTTTTGTGACTGCGGCATCATTATGCACGACTGGTGGCGTTAAAATCCATTCGATACTTCCTTTTTGTCCGTAAACATCTGCGGTTTGGACAATCATCTTCTCGAACTGCTCGGTCATTTTACGTTCGACTTCTTTATTAAACGTACGAATCGTTCCTTCAAAAAATACTTTTTCTGGAATCACATTCCATGTATTTCCTGCTTCGATATGCGATACGCTTAATACCACTGGTTCTAGTGGAGACGTATGACGAGCAACGATGGCTTGAGCGTTCGCAATCACTTGGCAAGCCGTCACGATTGGATCGTTCCCATTGTGCGGTGCTGCCGCATGTGTTCCTACCCCTGTAATTTCGGCTTTGAACTGACCGACTGCTGCCATGAGCGGTCCTTCCTTCACACCAATCGTTCCAACTGGAAGTTCTGGTTTATTATGGAAACCAATAATGGCATCGACTCCCTCAAGCACGCCTTCTGCAATTAACGCGCGTGCTCCTTGGTTGCTCTCTTCTGCCGGTTGGAAAATGAAACGAACTTTCCCTTGTAATTTGTCTTCTTGTGCCTTCAACACTTGCACGGCTCCAAGTAAACTTGCTGTATGGAAATCATGTCCACACGCATGCATCGCTCCTTCATTTTTCGAAGCGTAGTCTAAACCTGTTTGTTCCACAATCGGTAAGGCATCGATGTCGGCACGTAAGGCCAATGTTGGGCCATTGTCGTTTCCGATTTCTGCAACCACTCCTGTTTTAGACTGTAAATCCCAGCATGTAAGGCCCATCGCTTCTAGGGCTTCGCGGATATAGCGAGTCGTTTCGACTTCCGTTCCGGATACTTCTGGATACATATGTAAATGACGGCGATGTGCCGTAGCTGTTTCAATAACTTCTTTTGTAATCATAACTGCCTCTCCTCAAACTATTTCCTACACATTGTAACAAACTAGGCGGCTTTATGCACCATGAACTCCCTTGAAAAACAATAAAAATTCGATTTATAGAACGCATCAAAAAAGACCCCGTTTCAAAAGAAACAGAGTCTCTGTGATTAACCTTTTTGGAGTGCGACCATTTCGGCATATTGACCTTGTAGTTGAAGTAATTCATCATGCGTTCCGCGTTCCACAATTTCGCCTTTATCCAACACAAAGATTTGGTCGGCATGAGCAATCGTTGACAGTCGGTGTGCAATCATAAAGGTCGTACGTCCTTCTTTTACGACATTTATCGCGTTTTGAATAATCTCTTCCGTCTCGGTATCGATATGCGAAGTCGCTTCATCTAAAATTAAGATTTTCGGGTCAAAGACAATGGCCCTAGCAAATGAAATCAATTGGCGTTCCCCTGAAGAGAAGTCCATCCCTTTTTCTTTTACTTCGTAGTCAAGTCCTTTGTCACTCTTTGTGAGTAGATGTCCTCCGCCCACTTTAACAAGCGCCTCTTTAATCGTCTCCGGTTGAATCGATTCATTATTGAGCCCGACGTTTGAAGCAATCGTTCCTGTGAATAGGTACGGATCTTGAAGCACGATACCCATTTCGCTTCGAACACTACGTCTATTAAAGTCACGCGTGTTCTTCCCATCAATCAAGATAGCTCCACTCGTTGGGTCATAGAATCGAAAGAGTAAGTTCATAATAGATGATTTTCCTGAACCGGTATGTCCGACAAAGGCCACCGTCTGACCTGGTTCTACCGTGAAATTCAAGTGCTTCAACACCGGAACGCCTGGTGTATACGCAAAGCTCACATCTTTGAATTCAATCCGTCCTTCATCGAACGTGAAGAGGTCTTCGCCACTTTCCTCGCTTGGCGTATCCATCAATTCAAACACACGGTCACCGGCAGCCATTGATTGTTGGAAACCAGACACGACATTCATAAAGGTTTGAATCGGCTCATAAACACGGTTGATATAATCAATAAACGCATAGAGGAGCCCAGCTGAAATCCCAAGCGTTCCTCCTATAAATTGCATCCCGAAGAAATACACGATTCCAAATAGCGTAAAGTTACGAAGTAAGCTCACTAAACTCCACGAGAAGTACGAATCGAGAATTAATTCCTTGCGACCAACCTCTACCCAAGACGTAGCCGTCGCATCATATTCCGCGACAATCTTCTCTTCTTGTTGGAAGGCTTGAACGATACCAGCCCCTTGAATGCTTTCATTTAACTGTCCGCTCAACTGACTGTATAGTTCACGACTCTCTGTATAGCATTTTTTCTGCATTACGGCAACGGTTCGCTGCCATAGTATCATAACCGGAACTAGGAATAATAACACGAATCCAAGCGTTGCATTTAATAAGAAAATCGTTGTATACACCCCAACAAGCATCACGACCGTACTAAGGAGCGTCGAAATCCCATTGACATAAAAGTTTGCACGCACCGATTCCGTATCACTCGTGATTCTGGATACGACTTTTCCGGCAGGCAAATGGTCGAAATACGATACTGGCAAGGTTTGTACATGTTCGAATACTTCGTCACGAATGCGTTTGGCCACGCGGTTCGAGAGAGTCTTCATATATAAACGGTTTAAATATCCACCAGCGGCTCCCACTAAGTTTACCGCCACGTAAATGCCTACCCATAGGAGCACACTTCCAGTATCGAAAACATGCGATTGTCCCATCGGTGTAATCACATTATCAATCATATATTTTGCCACAAGAGGTCCTGTTAAAGTCGCAATGGTTGAAATCAACAAGCAGACGAGTCCAATCAGAACTCCTTTTTTCTCATAGCGGAGGTAGCTTAATAATCGCTTCATCGTTTTCATTCGATCTCCTCCTCTATCTCTTGAATCAGGTACTGTTCATAGTACCAACCACGTTGTGCGAGTAACTCCTCGTGGGTACCGCGCTCACTAATGCGTCCTTCATTCATCACAATAATCTCATCGGCATGACGAATCGCAGAAAGTCGGTGTGCAGAAATAATATTCATACAGCCGCCACGCTCTTCTTGCAAGTGCGAGATAATTTCGCGTTCCGTTTTCGCATCAACTGCGGATAACGCATCATCTAAAATCAAACATTCCCGGTTGCGTAAGAAGGCACGCGCAATCGATAGACGTTGTTTTTGTCCACCACTAAGCGATACCCCTTTTTCTCCGACCATCGTATCGAGCTGCTGCGGCATGCGTTTCACATCCCCATCAAATGACGCCAACGTCAATGCTTCCCAGATTTCTTCATCGGTTGCATCTTCTTTCCCGAATAACATATTCTCGCGAATCGTGCGTGAGAAAAGTGTGTGTTCTTGCGGAACGTAGGCTAAATGCCCTGCCACCATTTGAGGATCATAATCAATCAATGGTTCTCCGTTATTGAGAAGCTGCTCTCCTCGGTACGGAAATTGATGTAATAATTGCATCAAGAGCGTCGTCTTCCCAGAACCTGTTTTCCCAACGATTCCAAGTGTCTCACCTTTATTTAATGTAAGGTTAATCTCTTTTAATAAAGGCGTCTCTTCGCCTGGATACGTAAAGTTGAAGTCCTTAAACTCAATGGATTCGATTGTCTCGAGCACTTTGGTACCGCCGCGTTCAATTTCATCGTCATGCTTCAACACTTCATTAATACGCTCCGTCGCCACTTTACCACGCTTATAGGCCGTGATAATATCCCCAATCATAAACATCGGCCACATAATCGACCCCATATAGACTTGGAAGGCAATGACATCCCCAACTAGAATAGCCCCAGTCGATACTAGATACCCACCGTAGAGAAGCGCAATGGTAAAGCTAATCATCATAAATAATTGCGCGAGTGGAATAAAACGAGATTCAATCTCTGCCACGATGATATTTTGCTTCATAGCCTTTTTCGTTTTCGCACGAAATTCATCCATCATCGCATCTTCTTGTCCGTAAGCTCGAATCACATACGTCCCGTCAATCATCTCCAGCACTTCATTATTTAATTGTGAAACTGCATTTTGCGCCTTGTTGTACTCTTCTTCTAAATCGAATCCCCATTTATACACAAGATACGAAAGGATTGGCAGTGGCAAAACTGCTGCGATGGTCAGTGGCAATGAAATCGTTGTAACCATCATATAAAGTGATACGCTCCCCAGTAATGTAGAGTTCATCAAGGCAAACATACCGAACCCCATCATTTCACCAATCGTTGAAACGTCTTCACTGCTACGCGTAATAATATCGCCCGTTCTAAAACGCGCGTAAAACGGAATTTTCTTCCGTAAATTATTGCGCAGTAACTTCACACGTAATTCTTTTTGAACTTCATAATACCCAATAAAAATAAAATATGTCCAAATACTCTCCGTAATATAGGCCACAAGAATAATCCCGACTAAAACCACAAGCTGTGTCCAAAGCCACTCGGCGTTCAGTTCACTCGCCACGATGTTATCGACGACTTGTCCGATAATCCGAGCTGGGTACACCGCCGCAATACTACTTGCAATCATCAAAATGAAACTAACAAGGTAGCGCATCGGATGTTTTTTTATAAAATTAATAATGACTTTCAATAAATCGTTCATCGTTTTCCTCCATCAAAAAAGCCGTCACCTTCCCCAAGCATGGAAAAAGTAACGGCTCACTTAAATTTATCAATAAAAATGCGCTATACTTCATTCACCAAAATTGGAAGGTTTCTCAAAACATGTACTTGGTTTACGTTTAAGTTGTTCATTGATTTCTCCTCCAATCTGATAAATTTAACGTTATACTGCAATTATACTCGAAAACGCCGTCATGTCAATACCTTTCGAAGTTTTTCACAATCGAATTCATTGATAATCATTCTCAATAAAGTTACAATAGAATCATTACAAATTAGAAAAGGATGAAAGATTTACAATATGGCAAAAGACATTCGTGTTTTACTTTACTATAAATATGTTCCAATCGAGAATGCGGAACAATTTGCGGCAGATCATTTAGCATTCTGCAAATCAATCGGATTAAAAGGACGTATCCTTGTCGCTGACGAAGGAATCAACGGAACTGTATCTGGTGATTACGAAACAACTCAAAAATATATGGACTATGTTCACTCTCTTCCAGGGATGGAAGACTTATGGTTTAAAATCGACGAAGAAAGCGAACAAGCCTTCAAGAAGATGTTCGTTCGTTACAAAAAAGAAATCGTACACCTTGGTTTAGAAGATAACGACTTCGATAACGATATTAACCCACTTGAAACAACAGGGGCTTACCTTTCTCCACAAGAGTTTAAAGAAGCCTTACTTGACGAAAACACTGTTGTACTAGACACTCGTAACGACTACGAGTACGACCTAGGTCACTTCCGCGGTGCGATTCGTCCTGACATTCGCAACTTCCGTGAATTACCACAATGGGTTCGCGATAACAAAGAGAAATTCATGGATAAACGTGTCGTTGTTTACTGTACAGGTGGCGTTCGCTGTGAGAAATTCTCTGGCTGGATGGTTCGTGAAGGCTACAAAGATGTTGGTCAATTACACGGCGGTATCGCAACTTACGGGAAAGACCCAGAAGTTCAAGGCGAATTATGGGATGGAAAAATGTACGTATTCGACGAACGTATTGCTGTTGACATCAACCACGTAGCCCCAGTAGTGATTGGGAAAGACTGGTTCGATGGTACACCTTGCGAACGTTACGTAAACTGTGGAAACCCAGAATGTAACCGTCGTATCTTAGCTTCAGAAGAGAACGAAGACAAATACTTACGTGGTTGTAGCCATGAATGTCGTGTTCACCCACGTAACCGTTATGTTCAAGAACACAACTTATCTCTTGAAGAAGTAGTGGCTCGCTTAGAAGCTATCGGCGAAGAACTAGATACAGTAAAAGCTTAATAGAGAAAAACGTATCTAAAAGTTATCATTAGTGATACCTACGAATCCTAGCGGATTTTATCATAACTACAATAATGGGGTACCGGTTCGAGCCTATAGTCTCTCACCTTTAAAGCCTCAAAGCTGGAGTAAGGAATAAATTCCTAACTCCAGCTTTTTTCGCATTTAATACCATTCCCCATTATTGTGGTTATGAAATCCGCAAGATTCTTCGGTTTCACTATCTATAAACTACATACGTTTTTCTCTATTAAGCTTCATCGCATTTCTTACACCGACTACTTTTATCTCTCCTGTAGAATCGAAAAACACCATATTTGGCCATGGAGCAAATATGGTGTTCTTGCGTTTAACGGAATTCTTTATTGACCGTTTCTAGGGCAGCGGCGATAACTTGATGCATATCGTAATAACGATACTGTCCAAGGCGTCCTCCGAAAATCACTTGCGGAACCGTCTGCGCTAATTTCTTATACTGCGCGTATAAGTCGTTGTTGACTTTATTATTCACTGGATAATAAGGCTCGTCGCCCACTTTCCAATCGGCAGGATACTCACGCGTAATGACCGTTTTTGGCTGTGTGCCAAACTCGAAATGCTTATGCTCGATGATACGAGTGAATGGCGTTTCGCGGTCTGTATAGTTTACTACCGCATTTCCTTGGTAGTTCTCCACATCCACGACTTCTGTTTCAAATCGGAGCGAACGGTATTCTAATGTGCCTAGTTCATAATCGAAGAACTCGTCAATCATTCCCGTGAAGACGATTTTGGCACCACTATTCAAGTACTCATCTTTTTTCGCAAAGAAATCAACATTCAACTCGACTTCGATATTCTCATGATCCAGCATAGCTTCAATCATCTTCGTATAACCGCCAATCGGAATCCCTTGATACGTATCGTTAAAATAGTTGTTATCGTAGGTGTAACGAACCGGCAAGCGGCGGATGATAAACGCTGGTAATTCTGTAGCCGAACGTCCCCATTGTTTCTCCGTGTAGCCCTTGATGAGCTTGTAGTAAATATCTTCCCCAACAAGAGAAATCGCCTGCTCTTCTAAGTTTTCAGGCTCTTTATCTCCGAGTACTGCACGCTGCTCAGCGATTTTGGCTTCGGCTTCTTGTGGCGTCACAACTCCCCATAATTTATTAAAAGTATTCATGTTAAAAGGCAAGTTGTAGATTTCTCCGTTGAAGTTGGCAACAGGAGTATTCGTATAGCGATTAAATGTCGCAAACTGATGCACGTAATCCCAAATCTTCTTGTCGCTCGTGTGGAAAATATGCGCACCGTATTCGTGCACTTGAATCCCTTCCACTTCTTTTGTATAAATATTACCCGCAATATGGTTTCTTTTCTCAATCACTTTTACTTTATAACCGCGTGTCGCTGCTTCATGCGCAAAGGTCGCACCGAATAATCCAGCCCCCACAACGATGTAATCAAATGGTTTCATGTGGTTTCCCCATTTCTTATTTTATCTTATTCATTATACCATGGACCCTCAAGGCGAACCAAATCGATGAAGCACACTTTGCAAAATTATCATATATGATAATTCCATAAAAAAACTACCAGACAAGTGCCTGGCAGTTCGAAACTCTCTTTAGTTAAAACCGATGAAACGTTGTGTGATTGTGTAAAGTCCATTTGATAGTACTTGTACAGGTTTATTGCTCGCCATCGTAATTTTGCATAACGCATTTTTACTAATTAGATGGAAGACTTCTGGATTGGCTTCTTTTAAATCTGCAAGCAAGGCTTTTTTCTTCTCTTGATGCTCTGGTAGTCCGCCCTTATTGAGCAGCGCACAAGAAATCACCGTTGTAATCTCTAAATGGTTTAATAAGTAGTTCTTCAAGACGGTTGGAAATTGCCAATCGCTATTGAAATTCGCCATCAATAATTCATTCACGCGAATTTGTTGGTCGATACGGCTAATCATGACTTTCTCGTTCACAGATTGATCTTCACGACCGATAAAGTAACGGTAGAAGTCCACATTCATATAGAATAAAGTCTTGCTATATTGAAGCGGTACGAAGACAAACAAATTATCTACATAGAACGTATGCTCTGGCAACTGCAATCCTGATTTACGAAGCAAGTTCATATTGTAAATAAGCGAGTGCATCATCATGTATTTTCCACGACGAAGCGACTTGGCATCATCCCAAGTGAACACTTGATTTTCAGGAAATGCGGAAGTATAGCGCATGATTTTCTTCGTTTTCGCGCCTTCTTTTTCATAGACGAAGTTCGTAATGAACACGTCAACTTCTTCGCCTGTTTCTTCGAAGCGTTGTAATTGTTCTAGGATTTTTAAGTATGCACGCACATCCACCCAGTCATCACTATCGACGACTTTGAAGTACTTGCCTGTTGCGTTGGCCATACCCGTATTCACGGATCCACCATGCCCTTTATTTTCTTGATGGATGGCACGGATAATCGTTGGGTAAGCTGCGGCATATTGATCAGCAATGCGAGCAGTGTTGTCTTTAGAACCATCATTAATAATTAAAATTTCAACCTCTTCGCCACCAGCAAGGAGCGTTTGAAGGCAATAATGCATATATTCTTGAGAGTTGTAGCACGGGACTGCAATGGTTAATAATTTCATGGGGGTTACCTCTCGTTTCTAGTAAACTTATCTTATTTACTATACCATTTTTTCGGTCATTTTGTCAGTTTGATTCCCTTAATCCTCTTATAAAAAAAGCCCTCTCCCATCGGAAGAAGGCTTCGACAATACTATTATTTATGCTTGTTGTTTTTGTTCTCTTCGTGCAATCCATGGAAGGACGAGTCCGAGTCCAAGAAGCGCAAATGGCATAATGATATTTGAAATTAAGACAAACCACCATTCAGATGGATTTTGCGCATAATCTATTTGTGGCACCATTCCGAGAATACATGCAAATGCCGTGAAGGCAAATCCCCAAAGTCCCATTAAGAACCCAAGTGTCTTATTGCTAATGTATTTATATTCAGCTCCCTTAAATTTATCCCAATGGCGGTATAAGAACATAAAGGCGACAAATACCCACAAGAAGCACATTGGAGAAACGATGGCATTCAAGTTTGTCATCCAAACCACAACCGTATCGATTTCTTTAAGTCCTAGGGCCGGCATGACAATTAGTGCCCCTGTCAAGATACCTGTAAGCAAGTATCCATTTCTCAACGTACCGTTCTTTGTGCGTGCACGAAGCCAGCGAGGGACATATTCTTCATCGGCACTACCAAGGAAGATTTGAAGTGGTGCATCAATCGATAATGCCAACGTCGCGGTTTGCCCGATAAATTGCGTTAATGCGTAAATCGTAACTAGCACATTCCCAATATTCCAGTGTTTTCCAAGTACGGCAAATGCTTGATAGGCACCATTTCGCATCAAATCTTGTGGAATATTGTTGCTATCAAAAATCATCCCCATCGCAAAAGATCCAAAGACTGCACAGATTCCAACCATCACAGCCATCGCAATCATCCCTTTTGGAAATTCTTTGGCTGGATTCTTGAGTTTATGCACATACGGTGACATACACTCTGCTCCTCCGACCGAGAAGACAAGAAGCGCAATCGTTGTGAAGTATGAAAAATCAAACTTTGGAATATACGTTTCAATCTTATCCATATTAGCGGTTGCTAGTTGTAAATCGGGTTTAATAAGAGGAACCCCAACGGCTAATAGAATGAATAAAATCGACATCACAAACATCGCAGTCCCAGCAATCGTTCCTAAGAATTTCAACGCTCGAATTCCCTTTGTTGAAATATAAAGGACGGCTAAGAAAAAGGCTAAACAGACTGTTACCAGTAGTGGAATTGGCAGTTCATCGATAATTCCTGAGTGCCCTTGGAATACCCATCCGAGTGCGATAAGAATCGTCTGTGGTTTTTGTGCTAAATAGGGAATCTGCACCACCCAAAATGTCCAAGCGGCAAAATACGCTAGTTTCTTGGTAGACGTATGTTTAATCCAATCACTGACTCCCCCTTCACTATCTTCAAACGTCGAACCGAGTTGTCCAATCATTAATGAATATGGGATAAAGTAAATTACTAAAATAATGAGCCACGATGTAATAACGACAATCCCTTGTTGGGCAAAGTTATTTACAACATTCCCAAGTCCCCACACAAAGTTAAATGCAATGAGGGATATCATCAGCCAACTCAGTTGCTTTTCATTTTTTTCTTCCATTTTTTAACCTCCTAAACCGAATTGCTGATTAGTCACTCACTGAATAATGGTTGACCATTAAATTACTAGCAAGAAGCAATATCTTATCGAGTAATGCAGCTGTCTTTTCTTCGATGAAATCACTCATTTGTTGGTTTTCCGTTTCGAAATCGACCGCTTCCCCTTTTTCAAGTTTCGCATCGACTTGTGCAATCATGGCCTCCCCACGAGATAATGTGTTCTTTTGATAACTTTCAATATCCGCTTGATGTTCCAAATAGTGCGCATCTGCAAGCCCTGCAATTAAGCGGCTTGACCAGTAGAAGGAATCCGTTGAAACCTTCGCAGTGGTGTTTGCAAAATATGCAGGCGTTGTGTCCACTTGTGTAAAGAATGGAACAGCCGTTGTAAATGGCATTGACCCATACGATACCCATTGAATTCCTGTTGTATCATGAGGACGATTTGGACGAATTTGTAGGATAGCCGTTTGACTCGTACGATTAATCCCTACCGTACGGAAACGACGATTGCTCTTACCATCGCCTAGATTTCCATAAGGATCATATGGCGTAAATTGATAATGTGTACTCATCGATTCTTTCACATCTTCGACTGTAATCTTGCGGTACGGAACGCGTGCCCATGGAATTTCAAAGCTCGTTGGAGATTGTTCCACTTCCGGGTTAAACATACGTTGGATATCCCAAGCACGAGGCGTGTTATACAAGCGGTCTTTGTCGCGTTGGGAACCGAATGCGTAACGTGGATTGAATGATTCTCCGTCAAAATTCAAGTTCAAGTGGTGACGAATCATAAAGGCTTTCAAATCAGGGTCGCACATGAAGTTTTCTTTGTCTTCAAAATCAAAGAAGTCGCTGCCGAGTTGATTTGGATTTACGACATACGCATCATCAGGTACACGTCGAGCCATCCAGTGATGTCCGCCAATCGATTCTAACCACCAGATTTCATTCACATCGGAAATTGCAATCCCGTTTGATTCATACGTTCCAGCCGTTTCAAGGAAGTGTCCAAGACGTTCAACCCCTTCGCGTGCCGTTTTAATATAAGGCAATACCAATGTGAAGATGTCTTCTTCTCCAATCCCCGTTTTCACCAGTGGGTCGGCTCCTAATACACGCGGGTTTGTTGAAATGGTTTCAGTCGCACTTAATGCTACATTATAGGCATTAATCCCCGCAGCACCCCAAATTCCTTCGTTATTAATGGCATTTGGCATGGCCGTATAGCGAACAGGATTGTCTGGTAAGTCTGTTTCAAAGCCTGAAATGACTGCTTTATAGTGACGTGGTTGGTCTTCTGGACGTACGACAATAAATTTCTTTGGAGTAAATTCTCCATTACATGAATCTTCTGTACGCGCTACTAGCGTTGAACCATCGTAGCTGGCCTTCTTCCCAACAAGAATAGTTGTACATGAATCATGTTCTTGGTCAAATCTCATAAAAATTACCTCCATTAACTTTATTTCTACATCTAAATTATAGTCCTATTCGCGCTATTTCTCAAAGGTCTCAGCGCTATTTTTTCTCTGAAATTTCTTCCTAAGGATAGGTAAAAAAAAGAACCCAGCACAAGCTAGATTCTCTTGGTTCTCCTATTAGTGTTTTCGTTTTCGATAAACTTTTTCTGCGATGGTAATTACAACTGCAATGATCCATAAAACAAGCACCGTTGTGAGCGCGTATTTAATATTAAAATAAATAGCCGCAATGCATAAAACTAGCACTACTGCAATCACATAGCGGAAATTATATGGCATCACCCGTTGCACATACCACCAGACAAAGTCTTCGTTTTCATTTCTTGTCACTTTATAATCTTCTATTAACGCTTTAAACTTCTCCTTAAACTTCTCAACCATCTGAATCCCTCCTATTTTTTATCCGGAATTACCCAAAATAGATAGTAAGTAATAAAAACTGTCAGCGCGCCAAGTCCAATTTTCACCGCCAAAATCGGGGCAAGGTAAATGGAAATGGCCATTAAAATATAGATATAAACAATAATTTTCTTCTTACGGCTTTTCGCAATCGACTTCGTTTCACGGTAATCTGCGACATATAGTTGATACAGTTTCGTCTGTTGAAACCACTCTTCAAAACGAGTAGAACTCTTCGAAAAACATACTACTGTTAGCAGTAGAAACGGTGTCGTCGGAAGTACTGGGAGCACAATTCCAATAAGCCCCAGCGCTAGCGAAATCCACGCGATAATAAAATACACCACTCGCATTCTTTTTCTATTCCTCCTCGGCTAATTGCGCCACTCTTCGATTGATAAAAATCTCTAATATTTTTGTCAGAATATAGAGTACACTAACAAAATAGAAGAAATAGACAAAATAACTAACGGAGACATTAATCGCTAGAAGGAATGTCGCCACTAGTACAATCACCCAAAACAACTTCAGCGCAAAAATCCATCTTTGCTTCTTCATCCATTGCTTATCGGTTAATGTATGGTCACCCTTATCAAGTGCGATAATCGTATCAATAAACTTGGTAAAACGTTCTTTCAAGCACTATCTCCTCTCTTTTAGTAAGCATAGTGTAGCACAACCCTATAAACTAGTAAATTTATTTTAATCGATTTTTAATAAACAAAAAAACTACTGTAGCAGCAAGGCCAGACTACAGTAGTCACATCTACTTTAAATAGGAAAAACTAACTATCTTTTCAATAATTCTGTTTGATGAATTTCTTCCAATAAATCACTCAATTGAGTATTATATTCTCTCATGCGATGTGAATCTGAATCCATCACATAAAAATCAGAAAGACCCTCTCTAGGAAAAAACATACTGTTATATTTTCTGCGTAATAAATCAACATATTCATGCGAATCTGGATTTTGACACATATATTCTAGTATATCCATCATATCCAAAATCGTATCCGTAAAAAAATTAATATTTCTTTGTCCTCTATGCTTTTGCAAAAATTCCAATAAATCCTTTAACAATTCATGTAGTTTTCTGATTTCACTTGTATTCATAAGCGTTAAATCCTCTTAATGATTATTTACTTTACTCCCAATATAGCATAGAACCGTTCCAAATACAGTACTCTTTGCAAAATAAAAAGAATGAAGTACATAACCGTAGCTTCATTCTTTCATATTGTTATTTTTCATTTCTTAACTTCGTAATGAAGTGTTCGATACGATCTAACGCTGTCTTCAAGTCCTCGATTGAGTAAGCGTAAGAGATACGTAGGAAGCCTTCCCCAGAGTCCCCAAAGGCTGTTCCTGGAACAACGGCTAAGCGTTCTTCCTCTACTAAGCGCATTGCGAATTCTTCAGAACTCAAACCGAATTGAGAGATATTCGGGAAGATGTAGAAAGCTCCAAATGGTTCAAAGCAAGGAATGCCTAAGTCTTTGAAACGTTTTACCAAGTAACGGCGACGTTGGTTGTAGCTATCGCGCATTTCTACAATATCTTCCTCCGAATTACGTAGCGCATCCACACCCGCATATTGGCTAAGTGTTGGAGCTGACATAATCGCGAATTGGTGAATTTTATACATTTGTTCCATGATTACTGCTGGAGCTAAGGCATACCCAAGTCTCCATCCCGTCATCGCGAATGCTTTTGAGAAACCTCCGATTAAAATTGTACGGTCACGCATGCCATCGATTTCGATAACTGATACGTGAGGTTTTCCTGTGTATGTTAATTCTCCATATAATTCGTCAGAAACAACGATAATATCGTGGCGTTTTAACACGTCACAAACCGCTTCTAAGTCTTCACGTCCCATAACCGCACCAGTTGGGTTATTCGGGAAATTCATTAGAATCGCTTTTGTCTTCGGTGTAATCACCGCTTCAAGGTCTTCTGGCGTGATACGGAATTGATTTTCTTCTTTTAACGGAAGAATGACAGGAGTCCCATCGGCCATTGTTACTGCTGGGACGTATGAAACGTAACCTGGGTCACAAATAATCACTTCATCCCCTGGGTTCAAGAGAACACGCATTGAAATATCAACGGCTTCACTTCCCCCAACGGTAATCACACATTCGTGCATTGGGTCATATTTCACCCCATGACGGCCCTCTGTAAAGACACACACTTCTTCACGAAGCTCTTTTAACCCTGCATTAGCTGTATAGAATGTACGGCCTTCTTGCAACGCTTTAATCGCTTCTTGACGAATATGCCAAGGCGTATCAAAATCAGGCTCTCCAACCCCTAGGGAAACGATATCTTTATATTCACTCGCCATATCAAAGAAACGACGAATCCCTGAAGGCTTCAAGTCCTTAATTTTATTATTTAACATATTTTCTAAATTCATGGAGTAACCACCTGACGTTTATCATCTGCTTTACCGACAAACATTGTGCCGTGATCTTTGTATTGTTTTAATACAACATGTGTTTTAGTAGATTGTACTTCTTCAATGACTGAAAGACGTGAAGATACGAAGTTTGCAATTTCACGCATTGGCGCTTTTTTCAATTGCACCATGAAATCATATCCGCCTGACATTAAGTACACTGCTTCCACTTCTGGGAAATGATAGATTTTTTCCGCAATACGGTCGAATCCTTTTCCTTTTTGAGGATTTACTTTTAATTCGATAATCGCTGAAACATTCACGTTATCAGTTTTTTCCCAGTTGATTAATGTATGGTAGCCACAAATAATTTGGGCTTCTTCCATCTCTTTAATACGACGTGTTACTTCATCCACATCGATTTCTAATAGAGAGGCAATTTCTTCTGGTGTTAAACGACTATTCTTCTCAATTAATTTTAAGATTTGCTCGTTCACTTCTTTGAACATAGGCTTTCCTCCTTTAGTCGCGTCCGCAACTTTATGTACTTATCTATTGTACCCTTTTTTCGCAAGAATTCCTAAGAATTTATTGCGACTTTATGAAATTTATAAACTATGCTACACTAGACGTACTTTAAAAAAGGAGGAATCTTCGATGGAAAGTAAATTTACTGGCTCATTATTAGAACTCATTGCCGTGAGTATGTTTGCTGGAGTTGTCTCAGCATTCTCATTTGGGCTTCTAGTTCCTTGGGCTATCTGCTATTACTATCGCTATATGGCAGACCATACCATCATTGATGGAAATCAACTTCGTTTTGATGGCACTGCCGGTCAATTATGGGGCCAATGGTTAAAATGGCTCTTCTTCATCATTATTACACTCGGAATCTATTCATTCTGGGTAGGCCTACGTCTAGAACAATGGCGTGTTAGCCACACACATATGGTGTAAAAAAAATAATCCCTTGTGCACGTTTTGCACAAGGGATTTATTTTTATTCCGCTGTTTGTTCAAAGTGAGCGACTAAGTCGTTGATGACTCCACTTGATACAATCGTATCGATTTGTTTCATCGCATGGTACACGCTGTCTGATTTTGAAGAACCGTGTGATTTCACGACTGCTCCTTTAAGACCAAAGAGCACCGCACCCCCGAATTGAGAGTAGTCCAATGTATTCTTTAAGCCGTAGAAGGTGTTTTTCAATAAGAGCGCTCCAAGTTTTCCTTGAATACCTTGCCCTTTGATGCCTTCTTTTAGAAGTCCCATCATCGCAAGCGCTGTTCCTTCGATAGTCTTGAGGACTGCGTTTCCCGTAAATCCATCTGTTACGACAACATCCGCAGCACCTGTTAAGATGTCACGAGCTTCCACGTTCCCGACGAAGTTTAAGCTATCATCTTCTTTCAAGAGTCCGTAAACTTCTTTGGCAAGTTCATTCCCTTTTCCTTCTTCAGCTCCATTATTTAATAAGCCGACTGTTGGGTTCTCGTAACCAAGAACATATTTTGAATAATAGCTTCCAAGAATACCAAATTGATGAACGTTTTTCGGTTTACATTCCGCGTTTGCGCCTACGTCCATTATAATAAATTGACGGTTTTCTTTTCCAAGAACAGGCAACACTGGCATTAATCCTGGTCGGTCGATTCCTTTAATACGGCCAACCACTAATAATCCAGCCGTTAGAAGAGCCCCTGTATTTCCGCAAGAGAAGAGCGCGTCTGCTTCCCCTTCTTTCACAGCTTTAGCCGCAACGACCATTGAAGCGTCTTTCTTCGAACGAATCGCTTTAACTGGTTCGTCATCAGAGTTGATTTTTTCTGAACAGTGAATCACGCGAATATTTGGAAGTGATTCCTCCAAGCATGCGTTCACTTTTGCTTCGTCTCCGTATAATTGAAACTCGACAGTTGGCATTTCCTTTGCTGCAAGGACGACCCCTTGAACGATTTCTTTTGGAGCGTTATCTCCACCCATCGCATCAATTGCAATTCTTACCATTGTTGTTCCTCCTCTTCTAGCCACGTGGCCGTGAAGTTATCCATTGATTTCTTTCGTTGTTTGTTCGATAAATGCCTTCATGCGTTTTGTCTCGGCCTTTTCTCCTGCTGGATCTTCCGAGGCATAAAGGATTGCATCTTTACGTGCTTGTTCTAGTATATCATAATCTCGTATTAAATCGGCAATCTTAAAGTCTGGAATACCGGACTGTTTGATTCCAAATACATCCCCAGAACCACGGAGCTCCAAGTCTTTTTGACTGAGATAAAATCCGTCTGTTGACTCGCACATAATGCGCATGCGCTCTTTTCCGTTTTCGGTCTTTGGACTCGCCACTAAAATACAGCTTGAGGCATGTTGGCCACGACCGACACGTCCACGTAATTGGTGCAGCTGCGCTAATCCGAAGCGGTCCGCATCTAAAATCACCATCACTGTGGCATTCGGCACGTCCACCCCAACTTCGATAACGGTTGTGGAGACGAGCACTTGTAGTTTATTGGCTTTAAAGTCCGCCATCACCGCTTCTTTTTCTTCAGCCGGCATCTTCCCGTGCAGAAGTCCCACTTTCACGCGGTCTGAAAAATGCGCTGAAATCATTCGGTAAATCTCTTCAGCGTTTTGCACATCAAGATGTTCCGACTCTTCAATCAGTGGCGAAATCATATATGCTTGTCGCCCTTCTTGAATTTGACGTTCCACGAAGTTAAAAATCTGCTCCATTTCCTGCTCGCGAACCCAAGATGTTTTAATAGGCTGACGGCCACGAGGAATTTCACTCAAAATAGACGTATCCATTTCCCCAAAAGCCGTAATCGCCAGCGTACGAGGAATTGGCGTCGCCGTCATTTGAAGCACGTTCACACCTGCTCCTTTTCCAGCGAGTGCCTGACGTTGTTGCACCCCGAAGCGATGTTGCTCATCGATGACGACAAAGGCCAAGTCTTTAAAGGTCACATCTTGTTGGAATAAGGCATGTGTCCCGATTACAAGGTTCGCCTCCCCGCTCTCAATTTGTGCGAGTAGCTCTTTACGCTTTTTCTGCGAACGATTCATACTTCCCGTTAACAACACAGCTTTCAACGGTGTTCCTTGAATTAATTTTTCAATCGTCAGCATATGTTGTTCCGCCAAGATTTCTGTAGGAACCATGAGCGCGGCTTGCTTTCTGGTCAGAGCCGTTGCGACCATGGCAATTGTCGCCACAATCGTCTTCCCGCTCCCTACATCCCCTTGCAAGAGACGATTCATCTCGTAAGGCGCACGCAGGTCAAAGCAAATCTCATTTACGACTTTCTTTTGCCCATCTGTCAGTTCAAACGGCAACGTCTGAATAAAGGCCTTCAACTGAGCATTATCATACAGCACCGCTTGCCCTTTTGTTTGCTGGTGGCGCTTCTGACGCATCCATTGCAAGCGCAGTTGATATAAGAAGAGCTCCTGGTAGACGAGCTGATACTGCGCACTCTGTCTTTCCAGTTCATCTTTTGGAAAATGCATTGCCCGTACAGCATCTCTATGCCCCATCAAGTGGTGCGACGCCGTCAACTCTTCGGGCAAGACTTCTGGAATTTTATCTTCAAAACGATCCATCGCCGTACGAACGAGTTTCAGAATCGTCGCCTGCTTCAGCGATTTATTCGTGCGATAAACCGCCTCAACTTGGTCGCCTTCTTCGTCCTCTACGTTTCGGTTCGACAAGATTTTCATGCCCATCAGAGTAGAACGCTTTGCATCCCATTTTCCGTAGATAGCAATCTCTTCGCCCTGAACCACTTTATCTTTTAAATACGGCTGATTAAAGAACGCAACTTGGATGACTTGTTGGTCAATCGCCATGCGAAACGCCAAACGGTTCTTCTTGAAGCCATAATAGCTCACAACCGGTTGCGTCGCCACAAGCCCTTTTAGTGTGACTTTCTCTTGGTCCATGATACTTTGCACATCACGAATCTGTATATCTTCATAACGAAACGGAAAATGCGTTAACAAGTCATAGACTGTCTCGATGCCAAGTTCGGCTAATGGTTCTAATCGTTTTGGTCCAACGCCTGGCAAGACTTGCACACTTTGAAAGACTTCATTCATCCAATCACATCCTTTCTACTTTAATAAGTGTAATTCATGTTCTCTTTAATCGTCAAGAGGAAGGAAAGTTACAACAGTCGTGAAGATTCTCTTTAGGATTCATTCATCGGTATCACAAATCCGGCACCTCCCAGAGTCTTCGTCTCAGGGTTACCAAGCTTCAAAGCGAGGCTAAGGAATAAATTCCTAACCCTCGCTAATTCACATTGGTTGCTTACTCGGTACTGTGATTCCGATGAAATCCTAAAGAATCTTCACTCCTTCAACTTTCCTTCCTCTCTCCTTGACCGTTACAGTGCAGGGAGTTTTGATGTGCATTCCACTAAGTGCAGCTCTGTCCCTCGTTGAACCTTCCAGCACTAGAAATACTGAGGAGCACCCACTCAGTGCGTTATTTTCCCTTTCGAGGCGAGTGAAGACTCAGACGCAAGCGAAATTTAGAAAGCACTCTCTGTCAAAGCGAAATCCCTGATGTGAGAACAAAAACCAACCATTTACACTTCCTTATTGTTGAATAGAGATCCTTGAGGATTACGTAGAATACTGCGGATTCCATAATAACTGTAATGGGGAATCGCATTAAAACGAATAAGAGGGCGTAAGGAATTTATTCCCTACGCCCTCTTTGAGGCTTTAAAGGTGAGAGACTTCGGCTCGAACCGGTGCCCCATTATAGTTTTTATGGATAAATCCGCAAGGATTCAAAGTAATCCGAAAGGATTTTTGCACTCAATATTATTCCACAGATAATAAGTAAGTGTATACTGGTTGGTTTCCTTCATGGACTTCAACCTCTACATCAGGGTATTTCGCTTCTACAGCTTCAGTGATTTCTTCCACTTCGCTTGCTTCTGCGTCTTCACCATAGATGATTGTTAGGATTTCCGAATCGTCGTTGATCATCTTATCGATTGTCGCAAGAGTTGCTTCCTTACGGTCCGCAATACTTACTAAAATCTTGCCATCTACAATCCCCATGAAGTCGTCAGTTTTGATTTCAACGCCATCAATGTTTGTATCGCGAACAGCGTTAGTAATTTGACCACTTGATACAAGCGCCATTTGTTCGCTCATTGCAGCTTTGTTATCTTCTAAGCTTGCTTCTGGGTTGAAGGCTAATAATGAAGCTAACCCTTCTGAAATCGTACGAGTTGCAACGACGGCAACTGCAGCATCTTCTGATACTTCAGCCGCTTGGTTTGCAGCCATTTGAATGTTTTTGTTGTTTGGTAATACGATAACTTTTTCAGCATGCGCTTCTTTTACCGCTTGAAGAATATCTTCTGTACTTGGGTTCATTGTTTGACCACCGTTGATGATTGTCGTTACACCCATGCTCTTGAATAATTCTTGAATCCCTTCACCTGCAGCAACTGCTACGATT
>JABZYV010000090.1:0-667 GCA_015264955.1 Streptococcus sp.
TTGACTACCTGTACAGAGGATAAGAACCTCGCCTGCAGGATAATCTTTAATTTCATTTGGCTCGATAAAGGTTCCCTTAGGAGCTTTGATGTAGCCAAGCTCGATTCCGTTGACAATGGCCTTTTCCATAGAACGACCAAAGACAGCAATCTTGCGTCCAGTCTTAACAGCAGCATCTGTTGCTTGCTGGAGACGGAAGATGTTTGAGGCAAAGGATGCAAAGATGATACGTCCTTCAATACCTTGGATGATCTTCATGATGGACTGACCAACGACTTTTTCAGAGTTGGTAAAGGTTGGCACTTCCGCATTTGTCGAGTCAGAGAGGAGGCAGAGCACGCCTTCTTCACCAAGGGCAGCCATCCGGTGCAAGTCTGCAGGTTCTCCAACTGGAGTGAAGTCAAACTTAAAGTCACCCGTACAAACGATTTTACCTTGAGGAGTATGAATGACAATCCCCAAAGGCTCTGGAATGGAGTGAGTGGTTCTAAAGAAAGTTGCCTTGAGATTTTTAAAGGTCAACTCAGTATTGTGGTTGATTTCGTAAAGTTTGGCGTTGCGCAAGAGGCCGTGTTCTTCGAGTTTTCCACGGATCAAAGCCAGGGCAAGTGGTCCAGCGTAGATAGGAACATTTGCTTGCTTGAGTAGGAAAGGAATCCCACCGATG
>JABZYV010000091.1:0-651 GCA_015264955.1 Streptococcus sp.
TGTCGATCAAACGTTTGTGAGTACGCATTTCAAATTGTTCGCGAGAGTCTTTATATTTGTGAGTCGCACGAATGATTGTGTAGAGGCTGCGCTCAGTTGGAAGTGGGATTGGACCCGCAACTTCTGCACCTGTACGAGTAGCTGATTCTACGATTTTTGCAGCCGCTGTGTCAAGTGTACGATGTTCGTAAGCTTTCAAACGGATGCGGATTTTTTTGTTTGCCATCTTTTTCTCCTTTTCGTCTATTTAAGATAATAGGCTAGCTCCACAAGAAAACCGACGCGCGTTGCGTGGCAATGCAACCGAGCGTGTCGCAACCTCTTGCATCAAAGCTAAGGCTGTAATTTACAGCACCATAATAGAATAACACAAAGCCCCTGCGATTGCAAGGGATTTGACAGGATTTTTTTAATTTTTCGAATGAAACTGTTTTCTTATCGCTCCTTATCTCAAATAAGCATAAATGAAGAGCGAATTTTTATTTTTTCTTCTATATAATATTCGTTTTGATCTGAAATTTATCATTTGATTGATTTATCAAGATATCCGCTTTTGACTCGGTTTCTTTATAGTATTGCAGATACTGTTCTCGTCTCATTTGCTGACTAGCCAATATAAAGGATGCATCGCCATTTCTCACAGTTGTATCT
>JABZYV010000092.1:0-272 GCA_015264955.1 Streptococcus sp.
GGGTGATACATTGGATTTTAGTAATATTTCCAAGATTAAGTTTAATGCAGTACCAGAAAAAGTAGAAATGAGTAATGAAGCGGGAATTGGAGAGTATGTAGTGGGGCGTGATATTAAAGCTGGTACGTATAAACTGAGCACGAATGTGAAGCTAGATCCTGAATTTGATAATTTAGGTTGGTCAATTGATATTTATAATAATTCAACGAAAAAAAAGAAAGAACAAACTCTAAATTCTGGTAATCAAGATGTTGTCGTGAAATTAGAAGACG
>JABZYV010000092.1:282-643 GCA_015264955.1 Streptococcus sp.
GATATAATTTCAACTAGTTTATATAACTCTGATCCTGATTTACCAAGTGATAATGCTAGATTAATTTTTACTGAATATAAATAGATTATAAATTAACCAGAGGTTTATCCGTAAGGATAAGCCTTTTTGTAGACTTGGAGGTTATTATTTATCTCTTTTATTATTGCAATAAAAATATCTTATTTGTATTGCTAAAACACTCTAAAACTTGTACAATATGCCTATGAAAAAATTCAAACTGTGGAGCTGGATCGTTTGTGGCTTTCTCCTGCTCTTTTTAGGTGCTACATTTGTTTTTCATCAATTCAGTTTACGAAATGAAAGTAAGCTTCTCACACCCATTGGTAAACAAGTTACAGTC
>JABZYV010000093.1:0-633 GCA_015264955.1 Streptococcus sp.
CTTGATTTTAGTCATATTATTTAACTTTTGCTGTGCTTGTGATAACTTCAACAGCTTTCTTCATAGTGATATCGTGTTTAAGCATTTCAGGTGAAAGAAGTGCAGAAACTTGTGATACTTCCATGTTGTACTCAGCTGCAAGATCATTAATTTCTTTTTGGATTTCTTCTTCTGTAGCATCGCATCCTTCAGCAGCAGCAACAGCTTCGATAACAAGGTTAGTTTTCACACGTTTGTCAGCGTCAGCTTCATATTGTTTGTGAAGATCTTCTTGAGTTGTACCAGTGATTTGGAAGTACATTTCAGGAGAGATACCTTGACGTTGCATGTTGCCCATGAATTCGTTCATAGCACGGTGAACTTCGTCTTCAACCATTTCTGCTGGCAATTCAACGATTTCAGCGTTTTCAACAGCCAAATCAAGTGCAGCACCTTCAACAGCGTCATCAAATGCGATTTCTTTAGCTGCTTCAAGTTCTTTACGGTATTTAGCTTTCAACTCATCAAGAGTTTCAACTTCATCGTCAAGATCTTTAGCCAACTCATCATCAAGAGCTGGAACTTCTTTAGCTTTAACTTCGTTAACTTTAGTAACAAATACAGCAGCTTTACCTGCAAGGTCAGCAGCTTGAT
>JABZYV010000094.1:0-621 GCA_015264955.1 Streptococcus sp.
CTCCCACCCGGACGCGGGGAAAACCACCATCACGGAGCAGTAACTCTACTTCGGGGGCGAGATCCGTGAGGCTGGGACAGTCAAGGGGAAAAAGACGGGTAACTTTGCCAAGTCGGACTGGATGGATATTGAGAAGCAGCGGGGGATTTCAGTGACTTCCTCTGTTATGCAGTTTGACTACGATGGTAAGCGGGTCAATATTCTGGATACACCAGGGCACGAGGACTTCTCAGAAGATACTTATCGAACCTTGATGGCAGTGGATGCTGCGGTCATGGTTATTGACTCGGCTAAGGGTATTGAAGCTCAGACCAAGAAGCTCTTTGAGGTTGTCAAGCGTCGGAATATTCCAGTCTTCACTTTTATGAACAAGCTGGACCGTGACGGTCGTGAGCCTTTGGACCTCTTGCAAGAATTGGAAGAAGTCTTGGGTATTGCAAGTTATCCGATGAACTGGCCAATCGGTATGGGGAAAGCCTTTGAAGGCTTGTATGATCTCTATAACCAACGCTTGGAACTCTATAAAGGGGATGAGCGTTTTGCCAGTTTAGAAGATGGGGACAAGCTTTTTGGTAGCAATCCTTTCTACGAGCAAGTCAAAGATGATATTGAGCTTTTAAA
>JABZYV010000095.1:0-617 GCA_015264955.1 Streptococcus sp.
TTCTTATACTCTTCTACTAGCTTGATAAGACTTACTTTGTCGATTCTCTTATCAAGTTCTGATACTTTTTTAGTAATTCTACCTGCAAACGTAACTGTTCCACTTCAGATAACTGTTTCATCCCATTACCATAAGTATATTGTTTCCCCACGGGTTGTTGGAAACGGTACAATTCATCATTCTGATACCATCGCTACCAGGTCTTGGCCTGACTAGCATTTTTGATGCTGAGGGTATCCATGATAACTTTATTTGATTTGCCTGCCTTCTTCATTTCGATACAGGCTAGCTTAGTTTCTACTGAATATGCTTTTTGACCATAACAAAACACCCCTGTTTCTAGTTTACCAGAATTCAACAGGAGTGTTTTCTTGTGTCTCATTTTATGGGTGCAGTGCCGACCCTAGGGATTCTTTCGTTCTCATATATACGTCATTAGTATAGGCTAATTTGATTTAAATTCCAAGAGAAATAACATTTTACATAAAAATCAGTGGGTATTTTACAATTTTTGCATATAATAGAGCTAAAAAACAATTGGTTTTAAGAATTCTTATCTGAAACATTCGGAAATTCCCCTTAACCGTAGCGGAAAGTTGTTTTCTTCTCCTATTTAT
>JABZYV010000096.1:0-616 GCA_015264955.1 Streptococcus sp.
GATATTCCAAGGCTTCTTTCTATTTTGCTTTTCTAGGAATTATGGTATAATAGGGAGTAAAAACTTTAAAAGAAAGAAATGCTATGAACTTAAAAGATTACATTGCAAGTATTGAAAATTATCCACAAGAAGGAATTACATTCCGTGATATCAGCCCTTTGATGGCTAACGGCAATGCCTACAGCTACGCTGTTCGTGAAATTGTTCAATATGCTACTGACAAAAAGATTGATATGATCGTAGGACCAGAAGCGCGTGGATTTATCGTTGGATGTCCAGTTGCTTTTGAGTTGGGAATTGGTTTTGCACCTGTACGTAAACCAGGGAAATTGCCACGCGAAGTGATTTCAGCTGACTACGAAAAAGAATATGGTGTTGATACTTTGACTATGCACGCAGATGCTATCAAACCAGGTCAACGTGTTCTTATTGTAGATGACCTCTTGGCAACAGGTGGTACTGTCAAAGCAACCATCGAAATGATTGAGAAACTTGGTGGTATCGTAGCTGGTTGTGCCTTCTTGATTGAGCTTGATGAGCTTAAAGGTCGTGAAGCTATCGGAGATTACGACTACAAGGTGCTTATGCATTATTAATGAAAAACAGTCCCTAGGGC
>JABZYV010000097.1:0-607 GCA_015264955.1 Streptococcus sp.
TTTTCTTCAGTGATTAAACGACGTACTTCGTCTTTTTCTAAGTTATCTACTAATTGAGAAACTTGTTTTAGAAGTCCTGCTTTTTCGTCATTTTCTTCTAATACCGCTTCGAAGTGCTCGATAGCTGTTTCTTTCACTTTTTCGATGTTTGCTTCACGCGCTAATTTTTCTTCTGTTTGGATCGCGTGAATCATTGCTTGACTGAATAAATCTTTTACTTGTGCTTCGATGGCTGGGTCGAATGAAAGTAAAGTTACTTCCATTTTTTCTTTACCAACTTCGCGAACGATTTCTTCTTGGAAAGCTACTAATTTTTTAATTTCTTCGTGACCGAATAATAATGCACCAAGCATATCTTCTTCGTTCACTTCTTTAGCTGAACTTTCTACCATGTTGATGGCAGTTGCAGTACCAGCTACAGATAATTCGATATCTGAGTTTTCTTTTTGTTCTGTTGTTGGGTTAATTACGTATTCACCGTTTACACGACCTACGTCTACCCCAGCGATTGGTCCATCAAATGGAATATCTGAAATACATAATGCTAATGAAGAACCAAACATTGCTGCCATTTCTGGTGGGCAGTTAGGATCTACTGACATTACAG
>JABZYV010000098.1:0-576 GCA_015264955.1 Streptococcus sp.
CGTGTAAAGATCTTAACATCGCGAACGACTCCATCTCCACCGTGAGGTACACGAAGAGAAGTATCCCGCACTTCACGAGATTTATCTCCAAAGATCGCGTGAAGGAGACGTTCTTCAGCAGAAAGGTCTTTTTCACCCTTCGGTGTTACCTTACCGACAAGGATATCGCCTTCTTTTACTTCCGCACCAATACGGATAATACCTGTTTCATCTAAGTCACGAAGAGCATCTTCCCCAACGTTTGGAATTTCACGGGTAATTTCTTCAGGGCCTAATTTGGTATCGCGTGTTTCTGATTCGAATTCTTCCAAGTGAACAGATGTGTAGACATCTTCTTTCACCAAGCGTTCGCTCATGATAACGGCATCCTCGAAGTTGTAACCTTCCCATGTCATGTAGGCAACGATTGGGTTTTGTCCAAGCGCCATTTCACCTTTTTCCATAGAAGGTCCATCAGCGATAAAGTCACCTTTTTCGATGACATCGCCAACTCGAACAAGGGTACGTTGGTTATAAGCAGTACCTGAGTTTGAACGACGGAATTTTTGGATGTGGTAAACATCAAGGGAACCATCT
>JABZYV010000099.1:0-569 GCA_015264955.1 Streptococcus sp.
GCATTATGCATAGTTATAATGGCGACGTGGAATATATGAAGCGTTTCTTGGACTTAGGCATGCATATTTCCTTTAGCGGAGTGACGACGTTCAAAAATGCGCCACAAGTTCGTGAATGTGCAAAATTAGTTCCATTCGACCGTATGCTAGTGGAAACTGATGCGCCGTATTTAGCGCCTGTGCCTTACCGTGGAAAGAGAAACGAACCCGGCTATACGCGCTACGTGGTTGAAACGATTGCCAAAGAACGCGGCCTTGCTTGGGAAGAAGTGGCCCATCAAACCACACAAAATACCATCAAGCTATTCCGCATGGAAGAAAGAGGCTTGCTATGAATCCAGTCATTGTTGTAGAAGGGCGAGATGATACAAGACGCTTGAGAGAAATCTATCCGGATATCGAAACGATTGAAACGAATGGCTCGGCGATTGACGAAGAGACGATTGCACTCATTCAAAAGGCACTTCAAACGCGTGAAGTGATTGTGTTTACGGACCCAGATTATCCTGGGACTCGCATTCGAAATATTATTCAAGAGCGCGTGCCTGGTGTAAAACATGCTTTTATCG
>JABZYV010000009.1:0-51797 GCA_015264955.1 Streptococcus sp.
ATATAGAGTCCTGTACCACCGACGATAATCGGTAGTTTCCCACGACTCGTAATGTCTGCAATAGCCGCTTCTGCCTTCTCTTTAAAGTCACTTGCAGTAAAAGGTTCATCCCACTCACAATTGTCTAGCAGATGGTGAGGAATGCCTTCTTTTTCTTCCTCAGTAACTTTTGCTGTCCCAATATCAAGACCTTTATACACTTGAAGCGAGTCTCCATTTATGATTTCGCCGTTGAAGTGTTTTGCAAGTTCAATACTGAGAGCTGTTTTTCCTACCGCAGTTGGTCCCACTATTATAATAATTTTTGGTAGCTTATCGCTCATAGTTCTCCTTTAATTGTAACGCCTTTTCCGGATAGTCCGTAAAAATAGCTTCAATCTGTAGTTCAAAGCAACGGTTGATATCTGTATCTTCATTCACAGTCCAAACACGTAAAGGCAATTGATTCGTATTCCATTCAAGCGTCCAATCGAGTAACTTCAAATCAGGATGATACGATTCTTTTACAAGCATGGCATCCCCTTTATCCGCCCACTCCTTGGACTCAAAGAGAAGCCCAATTTCTTGAGTTGGATTTGCTTGTTTCAGTTCAACTAGTGTATATGGATTAAAACTCGAATAGACAATTGCAAATGGCCAATTCTCGGTACTTTGAAAGGCTAGACATTTCTCAACGAGTCCCTCATATTGAATAATATCTGTTTTTAACTCGATATTTAATTGCCCGTTAAAACCTAACTCTTTTAATAAGTGAAGTACTTCGTCTAGCGTTGGAATTTTTTCGCCAGCAAAATCATTCTTAAACCAACTTCCTGCATCCATTGCTTTAATTTCTGCTAGTGTTAAGGTTCTGATTTCTCCAGTTCCGTTGGTTGTACGGTCGACTGTCTCATCATGAATCACGACTAAATGCCCATCCTTTGTTAAATGGACATCGAGTTCAATGCCATCACTCCCCACACATACTGCTTCCTTAAATGAAGCAAGTGTGTTTTCTGGATGTGTTCCTTTACTCCCTCTATGTGCAAAGATTTTTGTCATTTCCGTTCACCTTCTGCTCGTGTATCATTTTCCTGTTTAATCGCGTTTGAAATTTGTAATAATTCTTTTGCATTTTCAAGTGTTAATGCTGTAATCGTCGTACCTGAAAGCATACGTGCAATTTCTTCTGTACGTTCTTCTTCGTCCATCACTTTAAGAATCGTATGCGTACGTTCTCCTTCTTCAACTTTTTCAATATGAATATGCGTATCCGCCATACTTGCCACTTGTGGTAAATGCGTAATACTCAACACTTGAGCGTATTCTGAAATGTAGTGCATCTTCGAAGCAATTGCCTGTGCCACACGTCCGCTGACTCCTGTATCCACTTCGTCAAAGATAATCGTTCCAACAAGTTGTTCTTTCGTGAAGATGGATTTCATCGCTAATGTAATACGCGACAACTCCCCTCCAGAGACAATCTTGCTAAGAGGCTTCAACGGTTCCCCTTTATTCGTTGAAATGTAAAACTCAACGATGTCAATTCCTGTTTCCAGTAAGGCTTCAGTTGTCTCAAATTGAATAGCAAATTGCGCATTCTCCATGTATAGTCCGTGCAATTCGCTCACAATATCGGCTTCTAAACGTTTAGCCACTTCACGACGAATACTTGAAATCTTCTCTGCAATCGCAAAGGCTTCAAGAGTAGCTTGTTTCAACACTTTTTCTGTTTCAGCAATCAATGCTTCTTTATTTTCAATCTTATTCAAAGCGTCTCTTGCTTTATCTTGGAAGGCTAGAATCTCTTCTGCATCATCCCCGTATTTACGTTTTAATTGATAGTAAACATCGAGACGTTCTTCGATAAAGGCAAGACGTTCTTCGTCAAATTCAGCATTTTCGATCTCATGCCGTATCGCACTTGCAGCATCTTGCAATTGATAATAAGCCTCGCTCATTTGCGTAGAGAGTGTCTTAAAGCTTGTTGAAATCGATTCTAGACTTTCCACTTCACGGGTGGCTTCACCAATGGCATCCACACTTGAATACTCTTCCCCTTCAAGAGCAGCAAGAGCTGTTTGAAGCGCCGTTTGGATTTTTTGGAAATGAGTGAAGTATTCTTTTTCTTCACTTAATTGTTCTTCCTCACCCACATAAATATTGGCTTCTTCGATTTCTTGAAGCTGGAATTTCAACATATCTACGCGTTGTGCGTCTTCTTTTTCCGCCGTTTGCAAGGCTCTAAGCTCTTGTTTTGCTGCAACCACTTTAGCGTATGCTTCATCGTACTCGGCCATTAATGAACCCATTTGATGATGTGCGAACTCATCTAATAGACCTAAGTGTTTCTCTTCGTTTAATAAGAGAAAATGCTCATTTTGTCCATGAATATCGATTAAATAAGGTCCGATTTGTTTAAGGAGCGCAACAGTCGCTAATTGTCCATTAATACGGCAGTTTGATTTCCCGTTTTGCAATAATTCACGTTGAATCATTAATTCATCTTCAACAACTTCAACCCCGAATTCTTGCAGTTTTTCAACAACAGCTGGATCCTCAATTCGGAAAACACCTTGAATCAAGGACTTTTCTTCACCATAACGAATCATTTCGAGCGATGCACGTTCTCCAATTAATAGGCCCACCGCATCGATAATAATCGATTTACCAGCACCCGTTTCCCCGGTTAAAACCGTCATCCCTTTTTCAAACGTACACTGAACTTCTTCGATAATGGCAAAATTCTTAATATAAATCTCTTGAATCAAGTTCGTCACCCTTTACTTTTTTAATCGTTGCGCTTCTTTAACCGTCTCACGCGCGAGTTCTTCAAACGAATGAACCTCACTAGGAGCCGTATTTTTTAAATGCGCTAAAAATTCAATATTCCCACTTCCACCAGTGATTGGTGAATACGTTACTTTTTCGACAGTAAATCCAATTTGTTCACTGAAGCTTAAAATATCTACTAATACATCTTCATGTACTTTTGGATCGCTGACAATTCCTTTTTTCCCAATGCGTTCACGACCTGCTTCGAATTGCGGTTTAATTAATACGAGCACGTCTCCGCCTTCTTTTAGAATTGGTTTTAACGGCGGTAAAATAAGTTTCAACGAGATAAACGATACGTCAATTGAAGCCACATCTGGTTGCCCTTTTGTGAAATCATCTGGTGTAGCGAAGCGGAAATTCATACGCTCCATAACAACGACACGTTCATCTTGGCGAAGTTTATAATCTAATTGGTTATAACCCACATCGAGCGCATAACTTTGTTTGGCACCATTTTGTAAGGCCGCGTCTGTAAAGCCACCAGTCGAAGCACCGATATCAAGTAAAATCTTTTCATCGACACTGACATCGAATTCTTTTAAGGCTTTTTCTAATTTCAAACCGCCACGAGAGACATATTTCAACGGTTCCCCTTTAATCATCAATGAACTCGTCACAGGAATTTTCTCCCCTGGTTTATCGTATCGATTATGATTCACTGCATCCACAATCTGTCCAGCCATGACAAGACGTTTTGCTTTTTCTCTGGAATCTGTCAATCCCTGTTGGACGACTAAAATATCCACACGTTCTTTTTCCATTTGTTACTCCTATATTTCTAAATACGTTAAAAATTCAACGAGTAGCGCCTTTGTTTGTTGATTTGCTGGTGTAAACTCAACTTCCTCTAATGCACGCTTACAAGACTCAATTTCGCTTGTTAAGGCCTCTTTTGCGCCTTCTACTCCTAAGAGACTCGGATACGTATTTTTACTTAGTTCTGAATCCTTACCTGTTTCTTTCCCAGTTTGCTCGCTTGTCCAGCACACATCTTGCAAGTCATTTTGAATTTGAAATGCTAGACCAAAGTGAGTCGCGTACGAAACAAAAGCTTCTTTCATCTTCGAATCAAGGACAAATAGATTTCCAAGACGAACAGCAGCTAGTAATAACTCTCCTGTTTTCTCACGATGGATTTCTTTCATTTGTTCTAGAGTAATCGTCACTTCTTCACTAGCAATATCTTTCATTTGACCGGAAATCATGCCACTCATTCCAGAAGCGGTCGACAAAATCTTCACGGCTTCTACTAACTGACCTGCTTCTAAATTAGCATTCGCAGCAACCTCAAAAGCTAATGTAAGTAATGCATCTCCTGCTAAAATCGCAGTCGCTTCGTCAAATGCCTTATGAAGTGTTGGACGACCACGACGCAGGTCATCATCATCCATTCCTGGTAAGTCATCATGAATCAGAGAATACGTATGAATCATCTCTAGGGCACATGCTAAGTCTAACGCTGCTCCATTTTTCGACGTACCAGAAGCCCCAACTGCTAATGTTAGAAGCGGTCTAATACGTTTCCCACCGGATTGAACGGCGTACAACATCGCTTCTTTCAATCTTGCATCTGAAGCTCTTTTTTCAATCAGCTGCGTTAAGTGAATAGCTACATCTTGTTGAAGTTGTTGAATAACATCCTTCACCATAAGATTATGCCTCTTTTCCTTCTGTATTCACTGTAATCATTGCACGAACTGTTTCTTCCGCTTTTGTCAATGTTTCATTACAAAACTGGCTTAATTCCATTCCTTCTTTAAATTTATCAAGCGCTTCGTCTAAAGGAACATTTCCGCTTTCTAATTGGCGCACGATTTGTTCTAGGGCACCCATTGCTTCTTCGAATTTCATTTCTTTTTTAGCCATTATAAACTCTCCTTATTTTTTGCTGTGACAGTAGCATTTACTAAACCATCACTGAGTCTGATTTCAATTGGTTGTTCTTCTTCAATTTGGTCAACGGATTTCACGATATCGCCATCTTTAAACACAATTCCGTAACCACGTGTCATAATCTTTAATGGACTGAGTAAATCCAATTTTTCCACTAATTGTTGGAATCTAATTTGCTTATCCTGTAAGTAATTTTGATTACTATCGACTAATTGCTTATGTAACCATTCTAGTTTTTGCTTTTGTTGAATTAATAATTGTTCTGGCGACACTAATTGCAGACGGTGCGTAAATTGCATCGATTGTTGTTTTGCCAGGTGAAGTCTTTGTTGCATACCTTGCATTAGTTTTAATCGCAATTGATCGACTTGTTGTGCATAGACTTCATACATTCGCTCTGGTTTTACAAAAATACCTGACTTCTCTAATTTACTTAATAACTCTTTACGAGTATTCAACTGATTGAGCATCGTTGTTTGCAAACGACCCGTTAAGTTCCCAAGTGTTAAATGAATGTCATTTAAGACCGGCGTTGCAAGTTCTGCTGCGGCAGTCGGTGTAGCTGCACGTTGGTCAGCGGCAAAATCCGTTAAGGTCGTATCTGTTTCATGCCCCACACTTGAGATAATCGGTAGTGAGAATGAAGCGACACGTCTAACAACCGGCTCTTCGTTAAAGGCCCATAAGTCTTCAATGGAACCTCCACCACGACCAATAATCACCACATCGGCATCCGATTGTTCTACTAAGTCCAAGTTTTTAAGAATACTTGGAACAGCGTGTACTCCTTGCACCACGGTTGGATATAACACGAGTTGCGCGATTGGAAAACGACGTGCAACCGTTGTTTGAATATCTCGAATAACAGCACCTGTATCACTGGTTAGAATCGCAATTTTCTTTGGAAATACAGGAATTGGTTTCTTCGGTCCAGCAAATAAGCCTTCTTCCGTTAATTTTTTCTTCAACTGCTCATAGGCTTGATAAAGAGCGCCGACCCCATCTGGTTCCATATGCTCGATAATCATTTGGTACTTTCCAGATTTCTCATATACCGTAACGCGCCCAATCACAAGAACTTTCATCCCTTCTTCTGGTTGAAATTGAATTTTCTTGTACGCTCCTTGGAACATCGTTGCTGCGATAATCGCATTTTCATCCTTCAAGTTGAAATACTTATGCACACTATTTTTATTAAAATTCGAAATTTCTCCCGTCAAATAAACACGGTCTAAGTGTGGATCACGGTCAAATTTAGTTTTAATATACTTTGTCAGCGCACTGACGGTTAAGTATTCTTGTTCCATGTCCTACTCCTTCTTACTTTTTGCGTTTTTTACGGTTTGCGCTAGTAACATTGCTATCGTCATTGGGCCCACCCCACCTGGAACAGGTGTGATTGCACTTGTGAGTGGTGCCACTTCATCGAAGAGGGCGTCACCGCAGAGTTTTCCTGCTTCATTACGGTTAATGCCGACATCGATTACAACGGCTCCTTCTTTCACGAAGTCTTTTGTAATGAGTCCAGCTTTTCCGACTGCACTAATCAAAATATCAGCGCGTTTAGCAACTTTCGCTAAATCTTTAGTACGACTATGGCAAACTGTAACTGTCGCACCATGATTCAATCCTAAAAGTGCCATTGGACGGCCAACTATCGTACTTTGGCCGATAATCACCATCTCTTTTCCAACAAGGTCGATATCGTATTCTTTAAAAAACTCCATGATTCCTTGTGGTGTACATGGAACAATCGATTCATCCTTTTGCAGTAACTTCCCTAAGTTCACTGGATGGAACCCGTCCACATCTTTTTCAGGAACAATCGCTTCTAAGACAGCATCAGTATCGATGTGTTTTGGCAGAGGCAATTGCACCAAAATTCCGTGAATGCTTGCGTCATGATTGAGCTTATTCACGTATTCTAATAACTCTTCTTGTGTCGTTTCTTCACTGAGTCGAATCACGTTTGAATGAATGCTTACTTCTGTTGCTGCACGTTCTTTGTTACGCACGTACACTTGGCTAGCTGGGTCTTCTCCAACAAGAATTACTGTTAGTGAAGGTGTGACTCCACTTTTAGAAAGTTGTTCTACTTCCTGTTTTAGTCCTTCTCTTATTTTTCCAGCTAATGCTTTCCCATCTAGAATTTGCGTCATAGAAGTCTCCTTTTTCTTAAAATAATGTTGTTAAATTGATAAAAATAAAATATGTATGGTGAAATTAACAAATGTGAATTATCATATATGATAATTTTTTAGTGCATTCAATGGGGTGTGACATGACTTAGGCGCGGTGGTTTATTACTGCAAATAATTTATATTGTATTGTCTTATAGATTAACCATTCAATATCATTTGCAATGCCCACGACCCAAATCCTTCGCACTGTGAAGGATTTTGCACGACTCGTCCCGAGTCCCTTGCGTCATATCAGTCCAGTGACCCACAATTCGCACTGTGAATTGTGGCCAAGCGTTCGCCCTCGTATCCTGTTTGTAGTTGAGCTCGCAATCGCAGAAATGGCGTGCGTTTCCCGAAACATCCGCAGAACGTTTCACGTTCCTTCCGGTGTTCCGGTCCAACGTTCCATTTCTGAACGCGATTGCTCACATCCTTTATAGTTGAACTCGGGCTCACAGGCCCGACGTCCATTTCCTGATATGTCCGCACGACTCGTCCCGAGTCCCTTGCGGCATATCAGTCCAACGACCCACAATTCGCACTGTGAATTGTGGCCAAACGTTCGCCCTCGTATCCTTTAAAAAAGAGTCTGAAACTGTTGCTTCAGACTCTTCGTGTAGTAGAATCTTACCCGTTTACTAAGTTTGATAAGATACCATTAATAAATTTCGCTGATTTTTCGTCACTGTAAGTTTTTGCGATTTCAATTGCTTCGTTTAACGCTACAGTTTGTGGAACTTCTAATTCTGGAGAAGTCATTTCGAAAATAGCCACTCGCATGATGATTAAGTCTAAACGGACAATACGGTTTAACTTCCATCCTTTTAAGTACTTTTCGATTAATTCGTCGATTTTCTCGACATTATTTTGAACTCCTCGCACTAATGCTATGCTATATGCAATCTCTGGAACTTCGTTAAGTAACTCTTCTTCCGTAATTGCTTCGATAGAATAAGGTGAATCTTCTGAGCATTCCAACGCAAGACTAAGCGCATCTACAATGTGCATTTCAGGCGACACATCTAGTTGGTATAAAGCTTGAATAGCCAATACTCGTAGTGCTCGTCTTTTTAATGGTTTACGACTCACTATTCATCCCCCAATTCAAATAATTCTGCATCCGCATGGTGCACTGGTAAAATTTCTTGAACGTGAACATTCACTTGTGAAATGACTAATTCACAGCTGAACAATAATTGTTCTTTAATTTTATTTTGCAATACTAGAGCTGTTTTTGGAATTGAAACACCGTAATCTACATTTCCGTAAATATCAATTACGAATGATCCGTTTTCTTCTGTTAAATAAGCCCCTTTAGATAATTGTTTTCCACCGAAAATAGTGTTTAAAAATCCAGGAACTGGATAGAAGCCTTCCACTTGTGCAGCTACAATCCCTGCAATGCTCTCGATAACTTCAGGAGCAATTTCGATTGCACCTAGTTCTTGATCTTTAGAATATTTTTTGATTTGTTCCATTTTGTAACCTCCCTGTTTGATAGAAAATTACTCATAAAAAGTTTTTCCAATTCTCATTTAGTTTACCATGAAACAGCTATTCTCACAACTACCGTCTATTTTAGAGAATAATGAGTTCACGAGGAACTTTTTGAATCACTTCGCCGCCAGTTTCATTGATAATAATGTCGTCTTCGATACGTACTCCACCAACTCCTGGAAGGTAAATTCCTGGTTCATTTGTAATAACGTTTCCTGGTACAAATGCTTGTGTCGCAATACGAGAAACGTTTGGTGCTTCATGGATTTCAAGACCGATACCATGTCCTGTTGAGTGAGTGAAGTATTCACCATAACCACGGCTGGCAATGTAGTCACGAGCAATCTTGTCTAATTCTACCCCTGTTTTACCAGGTCCAGCTGCTTCGCTCACTTTTAATTGAGCTTGTAGAACAACATCGTGAATCTCTTTTAATTGGTCAATTGGTTCACCAACAGCGATTGTTCTAGTCATATCAGACACATAACCATTGTAGTAGCAACCAAAGTCAAGCGTTACTAGATCTCCAGTTTCAATCACTTTTGCACTCGCAACACCGTGAGGCATTGAAGAACGAACTCCACTAGCAACGATTGTATCAAATGAAACTCCAGTTGCTCCAAGTCCACGCATATAGAAGTCTAATTCATTTGCCACTTGGATTTCGCTCACACCTGGTTTAATGAAATCTAAAATGTGTAGGAATGCAGCATCTGAAATACGGCAAGCTTCACGGATTGTTTGGATTTCACCTTCATCTTTGACTTCACGAATTTTCTCTACAATGTTTTGTGTTGGAATTAATGCTGTATCAAATGCATCTTCGAAGATTTCTAATTGTGAAACTGAAACATGGTCTGCTTCAAATCCAACAAACTTCAAGTCGTTTTCACGAATGATTTTTTCAAATGCTGGAACCCAACCTGTCTTATGTTCAATCACATGGAATCCTTTTGCTTGTTGTTGTGCTTGTTGAGTGTAACGAGCATCTGTTACAAAATAAGCATCTGTCAATGTAATTAATGCAAACCCTGTTGTTCCTGTAAAGTTTGCTAAATAACGTAAATTGTATGGGCTATAAACAATCAATCCATCAATTTCTTGTTCTTTCATGGAATTTCTTACTTTTTCTAAACGTGTCATATTTTGTTCCCTCCAATGAAAATGGTAACTCTAGTATAACAAAAAAGAGCCTAACAAAAAAGTCAGGCTCCTTGGAATTTTCATCAAATTCTAATATTGATTAAATCGCTCTAAACGTTGGCTTACAATTTCTTCTTTCGATTTCAATGACCACTCATTTAATTGAACTTCTAATTGTTCTCTCATATCCAAAGCAATCTCTTCGTTTGTCTTTTTCTTTTCTGGAAGAATGCGGTCAACAATTTTTTGCGCCAACAAATCATTACTTGTGAATTTCATCAATTCGGCGGCTTGACTGGCTTTTGAACCGTCCTTCCACAAAATCGATGCAAATCCTTCTGGAGAAAGAATCGAATACATCGCATATTCCATCATCCAAACTTCATTGGCAACGGCAAGCGCTAATGCTCCACCACTTCCGCCTTCACCACATAGGATGGCGATAATTGGCACTTTCAAGTGGCTCATAATACGAAGATTATCCGCAATGGCTTCACCGATTCCACGTTCTTCCGCAGTTGCCCCGCAGAAAGCACCAGCTGTATTAATAAACGTTACAACTGGACGGTTAAATTTCTCAGCTTGTTTCATCAAACGTGCACTCTTTCGGTATCCTTCTGGATGGACTTGACCGAAGTTTGTCTTCAAGTTTTCTTGAAGCGTATGCCCCTTCTCCATCCCAATCACCGTAACAGGTTTACCATTTAATGTCGCAATCCCGCCTACAAGAGCTTTATCATCGGCGTAGTAACGGTCACCATGTAATTCAATAAAGTCGTCAAATACGGCGTTAATCCATTCTTTTGTCGTTGGACGTTTCACATCACGTGCCAACGAAACAATTTTCATTGGTTTCATGCATTCGACTCCTTTCTATGAAGGACAAGTAGACGATGAATCATCTTCTTCATTTCCTTACGGTGAACCACCGCGTCGATAAACCCTTGTTCCAGAACAGTTTCTGCTTGTTGGAAATCATCTGGAAGTTTTTGGTTCATGGTTTGTTCCACAACACGTTTCCCAGCAAATCCAACAATAGCTTTTGGTTCTGCTAAAATAATGTCTCCTTGCATTGCAAAGCTTGCAGTGACGCCTCCTGTTGTTGGATCCGTCAATACTGTTAAATAGAATAATCCAGCTTGATGGTGTTCTTCCACAGCTCCTGAGATTTTCGCCATTTGCATCAGAGAAAAGATTCCTTCTTGCATTCTGGCACCACCTGAAGCGGTAAAAATCACAACTGGCAATTGGCGTTTGATTCCTTCTTGGAAAGCCTTCGTGATTTTCTCACCAACGACTTGTCCCATTGACCCCATCATGAAGAATGAGTTCATGACGCAGCAAATAAAGGATTCTTCTCCAATCGTTGCCACACCGACTGTTACAGCTTCATTTTCTTTGGCTACTTTTGAGGCTTTCTCCAATTTCGCTTCGTACCCAGGAAAGGCTACATCCACTTTTGGTTTTTCATCCTCAAAGAGTTCTTGGAAAGTATCTACCGTAATGGCTAATCGTTCAGCCGCATTAATTCTAAAATGAGCATCACAGTGCGGACAAACTTTTAAGGATCCTAAATCCTCTTTGTAGACAATCTTGTCACAAGAAGGACATTTCACCCATTTCCCATCCGGAACTGTAGGTAACTCAGACTGTTCAGATAAGTCTACTTTGGTACGATTAATGGTGATATACGACCGTTTTCTAAACAGACCCATCTAATCACTCCTTTACTAAATCATTCTATTTCTCTTTTGGTTGATTCCAGTGTTTCAAAAATTCAGTTTCAACATACGCAGTTGTATAATCTCCGCGTCTAAATGCTGGTGAATCTAATAAATCTTCAACGAATTCTTGGTTCGTATCGACACCTTCTACTACGAGTTCAAAGAGCATACGTTTCATGCGAAGAATCGCTTCTTCACGTGTTTTACCGTGCGCAATCAACTTCGTTAACATTGAATCGTAGAATGGTGGTATTTGATACCCTGTATACAATGCGGATTCAATACGAACGCCCATACCGCCAACAGGTTGGTGTAAGAACGTTACTTTTCCTGGAGAAGGACGGAAGCCTTCAAATGGATTTTCAGCGTTTAAACGACATTCAATCGCATGACCTTCG
This sequence comes from Streptococcus sp., assembly GCA_015264955.1. Classification (GTDB taxonomy): domain Bacteria; phylum Bacillota; class Bacilli; order Lactobacillales; family Aerococcaceae; genus Granulicatella. The sequence continues at coordinate 11,656 of JABZYV010000009.1, forward strand.
AAAGTAATATCCTCTTGCGTAAATGGTAACTCTTCTCCTGCAGCAATCTTAATTTGTTGTTGTACAAGATCCACATTCGTAATCATTTCCGTAATCGGATGTTCTACTTGAATACGCGTGTTCATTTCCATGAAATAGAAATGTTTTTCTTCATCCACAAGAAACTCAATCGTTCCTGCGTTTTGATAGCCGACTGCCTTAGCAGCACGTACAGCAGCCTCTCCCATTTCTCTTCTAAGTTGAGTAGAAAGAGATGGACTTGGTGCTTCTTCGATAATCTTTTGATTTTTACGTTGAAGCGAACAGTCACGTTCTCCTAGGTGAACTACATTTCCGTGTTGGTCGGCTAAAATTTGAAATTCAATATGTTTAGCTGGATAAATAATACGTTCCATGTACACATCGGCATTCCCAAAGGCTTGTAAGGCTTCTTGACGCGCAGTCACAAATTGATGTTCAAATTCTTCAACTGTTTCAACACGACGAATCCCTTTACCGCCACCACCGGCAACCGCCTTAATTAAAAGCGGGAAGCCGATACGCTTGGCAAGTTCAATACCTTCTTCTACGGTTGCGACAACATCATCACTACCAGGGATTACTGGTACATTAGCCGCAATCATTTGTTTACGCGCTTCAGCTTTATCCCCCATTTGAGAAATCACTTCGCTTGAAGGTCCAATGAAAGTGATATTGCATTCCGCACACATTTTGGCAAACTTAGCATTTTCAGATAAGAATCCAAATCCTGGGTGAATCGCTTGTGCCCCTGTTGTAACGGCAGCGCTCAAAATATTTTCAACCTTTAAGTAAGAATCTTTTGAGGCAGCTGGTCCGATACATACGGCATGGTCTGCTAATTGTACATGAAGAGCATCTTTATCCGCTTGGGAATAGACGGCTACCGATTCAATTCCTAACTCACGACAAGCACGAATAATACGGCAAGCAATCTCTCCACGGTTTGCGATTAGTACTCTATTAAACATAGGCTTAACGTCCAATAATAAAGGTTAATTCAGCTTCTGCGACTTTCTTACCATCGACATAAGCAACGCCTTTACCGATTCCTGCGTATTCTTTTAATTTAACGATATCCACTTGAAGTGTTAACACATCTCCTGGAGTTACTTTTTGACGGAATTTAACATTGTTTAATCCACCTAAGTAAGCTGTTTTTCCTTTGAAAGAATCTAATTTCAATAATGGAATTGAACCCGCTTGTGCTAATGCTTCAACGATTAACACACCAGGCATTACAGGTTCACCAGGGAAATGTCCTTGGAAGAAGCTTTCGTTAAATGTCACGTTTTTACGTGCCACAACGTGCTCACCTGGTATTAATTCATCTACACGGTCAATAAATAAAATTGGGTAACGGTTAGGGATTAACTCAGCTACGTCAGTTACAGTCATAATGTTCATCTTAATTTCCTCCTAAAATTGGGTTTAGCGAATCGCAAATAGTTTTTGTCCGAAATCAACCATTTGGCCGTTTTCTACTAGGACTTCTACAACTTCACCATTGAAGTCGCTCTTAATTTCGTTCATGATTTTCATTGCTTCGACAATACATACAGTGTCGTTTGAAGTGATTTGTTTACCCACTTGTACAAATGGATCTGCATCTGGTGAAGATTGTAAGTAAACCACCCCAACGATTGGGCTTGTAATGTATTTTGCATCTGCTGCGACTTGTGGAGCTTCTTGAGCTTCAGCAGAAGGAGCGGCCACTGGAGCAGCTTCTACTACTGGACTTGCCACGTTTGCAACAGGTGCAACGGCATTAGAAACGACTTGAGGATATTCCTCGCGTTTACTAAATTGCACTTCGAACTCTTCGTTTGATAAATGAAACTCAGTCATGTTTGAATCATTGAACAAAGTCATTAGTTCTTTAATTTCTTCTACATTCATGTATTAATCCTTCCATTTCTTCACGCAGATTACGGCATTATGTCCACCGAAACCTAACGAATTACTAATTGCTACGTCTACTTTTGTAGAAACTCCAACGTTTGGAGTTACGTTTAAGTCACACGCTTCGTCTTGCTCTGTTAAATTAATCGTTGGTGGTACGAAGTCTTCTTCAACTGCTTTAACGCAGGCGATTGCTTCGATAGCACCAGCAGCTCCTAATAAGTGTCCTGTCATTGATTTTGTACTTGACACATGAACCTTATCGGCAGCTTCTTTTAACGCATAACGAATTGAAGTGGTTTCAGCTGAATCGTTTGCTGGAGTACCAGTACCGTGAGCATTCACATAATCTACTTCACTCGGAGCCACTCCTGCTTCTTCGATAGCTTGTAAGATAGCTTTACCAGCACCGCTTCCATCAGGATTTGGAGCTGTCATATGGTAAGCATCTCCTGTAGCACCATATCCAACGACTTCTGCATAAATTTTAGCACCACGTTTTTGTGCGTGTTCTAGGCTTTCAAGAACAAGAACCCCTGCTCCTTCACCCATTACGAATCCGCCACGTTTTTTATCAAATGGTAATGAAGCTGCATCTAGATTATCACTGCTTGAAAGGGCCGTTAAAGCTGCGAATCCTGCAATTCCGATTTCACAGATAGAACCTTCAGCACCACCGGCTAAAATAACATCTGAGTATCCATGCTTAATGTTACGGAACGCTTCTCCGATGGCATGTGTTCCTGTTGCACAGGCTGTTACTAAAGATGTACATACGCCGCGTGCTCCAATTTTCATTGAAATATTTCCTGCAACCATGTTTCCGATTGCCATTGGAACGAATAATGGTGCAACACGTGTTGGGCCTTTATCATGCATTTTGATGATTTGACTTTCCATCACTGTTAAACCACCGATACCAGAACCAACCATGACACCAAAACGGTCGTAGTCTGTATTTTCTGGAGTAATGCCGCTATCTTCAACGGCTTGGATTGCTGCAGCTAGTCCGTATTGACAGAATAAATCCATACGTTTTGCTTCTTTACGATCCATATATTTTGTAGCATCGAAGTCTTTTACTTCAGCCGCCACATGAACATCTAAGTCTTTTTTATCAAATTTTGTAATTGGAGCAATTCCGTTCTTACCTTCTTTGAGGCCTTCCCAGAAGCTATTAACATCATTTCCTAAAGGAGTGATTGCTCCCATTCCTGTAATTACTACTCGATTCATTGTTTTCCTCCTTTAAGAGATTACATGTATAATCCGCCGTTAACGTTTAACACTTGTCCTGTAACGTATTTTGTTTCCGCTAAGAACACACAGGCTTCTGCAATATCTTCTACTGTACCAAAACGACGTAATGGAATTTGTTTTTCCCATTCATTACGAATCTTTTCAGGTAATGCTTGTGTCATATCTGTATCGATGTATCCAGGAGCAATAGCATTCACTGTAATCCCACGAGAGCCGATTTCTTTAGCAACAGATTTTGTTAAACCAATGATTCCGGCTTTACTTGCAGCGTAGTTTGCTTGACCAGCGTTTCCTGTAACTCCAACAATACTTGTAATGTTAATAATGCTTCCTGATTTTTGTTTTACGAAAACTGGAGTCGCAAAACGAATCATATTGAAGTATCCTTTTAAGTTAATATTCATTACATCGTCAAAATCAGATTCACTCATACGCATTAATAAACCATCACGCGTAATTCCAGCGTTATTGACTAACACGTCGATACGTCCAAAACGCTCTTTTACTTCGTTAATAAAGTTTTCAGCTACGTCGAATTTCGAAACGTCTCCAACAAATGTCATTACTTCACCAGGATAAGCATCAAATTGCGCAAGTGTTTCAGCATCAATTTCACGAGTACCATTTAAAACAACATTAGCGCCAAGTTTAGCGAATTCTAATGCGATTCCTAGACCGATACCACGACGGCTCCCTGTTACAACAACTGTTTTATCTTTAAATTTCATTTCGTTATCCTTTCAGTTCCTTTACTTTTTCAATGGTTTCATTCATTGCTTTAAGGCTATCTGTTTGGAATAATTGAACAGAGGCACCTTTTGCTTTGGCAATTTGTTTCACCATTTGCGTCAATGTTTTTCCAGGACCTACTTCAATAAAGACATCTACGCCATCTTGAAGCATCCACTCTACATTTTGTTTCCATTTCACGGCATTTGTAATTTGATCACAGAGAACGTCTTTTGAAGGAACGCCTTCATGTGGTGTGCCTAGCGTATTGCTTAATACAGGGCATTTACTTTCGTGTAACTCTGCCACTTCCATCTCAGGAGCAAAACGAACTTTCGCTGCTTCCATTAATGGAGTATGGAAAGGTCCAGATACCACAAGTGGTACAGCTCTTTTCGCGCCAGCTTCTAAGCATTTTTCGCTTGCTGCGTCTACTGCTTCTGCATGACCACCAATGACTAATTGTCCTGGTGTGTTGTAGTTTGAAGGAACTACGAGAGCTTCTGGTGTAGAAACTTCACGACAAATGTCTTCGATGACATTGTCTTCAAGTCCTAAAACGGCTACCATTTTTCCTTCACCTTCTACAACCGCTTCTTGCATGTACTGACCGCGTTTTGCGACTAAGTTTAGAGCTTCCTTGAAATCAAGGACCCCTGCTTCTACTAAAGCTGAGTATTCACCAAGAGATAATCCCGCAGTCACATCCGGTGTGATTCCTTCCTGTTTTAAGACGCTTGCGATTGCATGTGAAACCGTCAATAACAACGGTTGTGTATATTCTGTTTGATTGATTCGTGCGGCAGGTTCTTCTGAAAGAATATCAGTCACACGATAGGACAGAACGCTACTTGCTTCTTCAAAGACAGCTTTTGCCACTTCGAAGTTATCAGCTATTTCTAAGCCCATTTGTGCTTTTTGACTCCCCTGACCTGGAAATAAAAATGCGATTTTCATGAGTTTCCTCCTATTGCGCTGTAAAAAAAATGGTGGAAGTATGCTAAATAAGCATATTTCACCATTCCCTTTTTCATTTAATTAAAAACGTGCAAGTTGTTTTTGGATGACTTCATGAGATTCTGCCATCAATTCTTGGATAATTTCAGAACAGCTTTGTTCTTTTGAAATTAAACCAGCAATTTGACCAGCCATCATTGATCCCATTTGAGTATCCCCTTCAACTACGATTCTACGTAGAGCTCCACGTCCAATATCTTCTAAGCGTTCAAAGTCTGGATTTTCTTTACTAGTTTCCTCTTTCTCAGCTTGTAAGTAGATTTTTGTTAATTTATTACGTAACACACGTACAGGATGTCCTGTAATTTGTCCTGTAATAACAGTATCGATATCTTTAGCTTTTAGTACAGAAGCTTTGAAGTTATCGTGCGCAGTACATTCAGTCGCAACAAGGAAACGAGTTCCAAGTTGAACTGCATCGGCACCAAGCATTAAAGCCGCTGCCATCCCGCGTCCGTCACCAATTCCTCCAGCACCGATTACTGGAATATTTACCGCATCCACAACTTGTGGTAAAAGTGCCATAGTAGTAGACTTACCAATATGTCCGCCTGCTTCCATACCTTCTACAACAACAGCGTCTGCGCCTTCTTTTTCCATTCTTTTCGCTAGAGCAACTGAAGCTACTACTGGAATTACTGTAATTCCTGCTTCTTTAAATTTCGCCATGTATTTGCCAGGGTTACCAGCACCGGTACAAACCACTTTCACGCCAGCCTGACAAACGACATCCACAACTTCATCAACAAATGGACTTAATAGCATAATATTTACACCATATGGTTTGTCTGTTAAACGTTCCATCTCTTCGATGAATCCTTTAACGACATCGCCAGGAGCGTGTCCACATGCAACGATTCCTAAACCTCCGGCATTGGACACTGCACTTGCAAGCGCAGGATTTGCAACCCATGCCATCCCTCCTTGGATAATCGGATATTCAATTCCAATCATATCGCAGATTCTTGATTTCATGTGTTACCATCCCTTTTTAAAATTATTTGTCAGCTAATTGAGCATCAACGTAGTTTACTAAGTCTTGAACTGTTTCTAGTCCTTCTTCAGTATCGATTTTCACATCAAATTCATCTTCGATATCGTTGATGATTTGGAATAAATCTAAGCTATCTGCATCTAATTCGTCTTTAAGACGAGTAGTTAATTGTACTTCTTCTTCCTCTTTACCTAATTGATCTACGATAATTGCTTGAATTTTTTCAAATGTCATTGTTTTTTCCTCCAATAGTTTAAAAATTATAGTGTGATTGTGATACTTCCCCAGGCTAGGCCACCGCCAAAACCTGATAAAAGTAATTTTGTATTTTCTCCAATTTTCAATGTCCCGTTTTCTACGAGTTCATTGAGTAAAATCGGAATACTTCCAGCCGAAGTGTTTCCAACGTGATCGATATTCATTGGGAATTTTTCGATCGGTTGTTTTAATTTCTTAGCCACTTGTTCGACTAAACGACGATTTGCTTGATGTAACAAGTACAAATCAATATCGTCGGCAGTATATCCACCCTTTTGTAAAGTATCTTGGATATTGACTGGAACAGTTTTGCTGACTAATTCATAAACGCCTCGACCATCCATTGTCATGGTTGAAAGTGTTTGATTTGTCATTCTTTTTCCAGCGACTAACGCCTCAGATTTCTGTCCATCATTTTGTAATGTTTCCGCCAATAAAAATGGCTCTTCATCTTTTTTTAAAAGAACAGCTCCAGCGCCATCTCCAAAGAGAATAGCCGTTGAGCGGTCTTCCCAATCGAGTGAACTGAGCATTGTCTCTGCTCCGATGACGATTCCGTATTTTCTTTGTCCGTGTTCCAACATTTTTAATCCTGTGGATAAGGCAAAGACAAATCCGCTACAAGCCGCACTGACATCGAACGCAAATGCATTCGTTGCTCCGATTGCTCCTTGTACAAGAGAAGCGCAAGAAGGACTTGCTGCATCAGGTGTCATCGTTGCTACAATGATAAATTCAATGGATTCAGGAGAGATATTGCTCTTTTCAACTAAGCGTTTTGCTGCAATTGTCGCCAAATCACTTGTTGTCTGTTCTTTTGCCCAATATCGGGTTTTGATTCCTGTTCTCTTAACGATCCATTCATCAGAAGTATCTACTCGTTTTGCCCAGTCATCGTTTGTAATGACGGACGTTGGGAGATAGGAACTTGTCGCTATCACTTGAACCCCCACAATGTCTACTTCCCTTCTTGATTTGCTAGTACAGCCTCGTGTAAGAAATCATATAAATTATGAAGTCCTTTAACAAGAACTGCTATTTCTTCAGTATTCATTCCCTCGATTGTTTTTAAAACTAACTTCTCGTGGAATTTACGATGAAGACGATAAAGTAAGCGACCTTTCTTGGTCAGACCTAAAATTACAATTCTTCGATCGGTTTCACTCTTCAAACGAACAACATAGCCTTTCTTCACTAAAGCATTAACCGCAACTGTTAGCGTCCCAACTGTTACATTTAATTTATTAGCGACTTCTGTTGTCGTATGTTCGTTATACATTCCAATCGCTTCAATGGCATGCATCTCTTTAATGGATAAATCATTAAATTGGCTTTGCGCCAGCGAAGATTCTTCAATGTCGAGCATTTGATTAAAGACGTCCACCAAATACCCGTTTATGGTCTCTAGAGTTGCTTCCATAAAAGATGTTCTCCTTTTTGTTTGAATATCAAATCATTTGATAATCAAAGTATATACGAGAGATAGTTTGAATGTCAAACCTTTTTTAAAGATTTATTTTGAATTTCAAACTATTTTCAAAATTTAAAAAGCTTACATTCCTTTTAAATTAGGAATTATTGTTTGTAATTTTCATAAAAAGAACAATTTTGAAAGAACTCTAGGCAAACAAATAAAGGCTAGATAGATTACTCTATCTAGCCTTTTATTTATTTTTTATAGACACATTTTCCATTAAGGTATGTTGCAAGTATGTTCGTGTTTAACAGTTGAGCAGGTTCACCTTCAAGAATATTTTGGTCTAAAATAACGAAATCTGCTAACGAACCGACTTCTAGCGTTCCGATATCTAAACGACTGAGAGCTTTTGCTGCCCCACTCGTGTGTGCCTTTAATGCTTCACCAATAGTAATGCGTTGTTCAGGCATTAAACATGGCACTGGTAACTGCTCTTTTGTTTGTCGAGCTACCGCGTTAAACATCGATTCAAACGGCGTCACGTCTAGTACGACTGGAGTGTCTGTTCCAAACCCAAGTGTTGCACCCTCTTCTAAGAAAGATTTGAACGGGAACATATGACGCGCACGCTCTGGTCCAACTTCTTCATCCAGAGTCTCATAACCAACCAATAAATGACTCGGTTGTACCGAAACGATTAATGAAGGCTGGGCCGTTAGAGGAAGGTCTGTTGGATCCATCACTTCCAAATGTTCAATCGTGTTGAATTTATTTGGTGCGTCAAAAGGAGTCTCTTCCTGCGCTTTTTTAAAGTTTTTGAGTGTTAATTCAATCGCCTTATCTCCAACAGTATGAATTCGCATTGGCCACCCTTCTTTGTTGGCAAGAAGCGTTAAGCGTTCCATCTTCTCTTCTGTTAAGAGTGGACCACCCACGTCTCCTTCAAAGAAAGGCATCGGATACGGCTCTTTTAAATAAGCCGTATGCGAACTTGTCACGCCATCATAAAATTGTTTTACGCCCCCCATTTGGAGCATCTCTGAGCGGTATGTCTTGTAGAGCTCACGGTTACGTTCAACTTCTTCACGCATCGCTGGGAAGAAGCTTACACGTACAGTTGCATCCTTTTCCACTTTACTATAGAGTTCTGGATACACAATATCATCTGGGCTCTCACCCGTTAAGGCAACATCTCCAACAGCCGTCACGCCCATTTGGTTTAAATAAGACATATATTCTTTTAAAGCTTGCTCTTCATCGTCTTTATATACAGACAATACTTTTGATAAATAATAGATGGCTTTTGCTTCAAGGAATACCCCTGTCAGTTCGCCATTCTCCACGACCGCTTCTCCACCGATATTTTGCGGAATTGCTTCCGGTGTTAATTTCAACACTTCTAGTGCCTTGGAATTCAGCCAAATCGTATGAGCATCTCCTGCAATTAAACAAATCGGTACGTCTGTTGAAGCTTTATCTAAGTCTTCTTTCGTTGGTAGGATTTGTTGACCAAAGTCGCTCGCATACCAACCAATTCCGATTTTCCATCCATTATATTCAGGAATAGAAGTTGCTTGAAGAACGACCTCATCAATGGTTGGCCCTCCTACAGCCTTCATCTTTCCTAAATGAATCAAGGCTGATAAGTATAAATGCACATGAGCATCAATAAAACCGGGAACCACTAGCTTATCGCCAGCATCTAGCACTTCACCTTCAACAGACGCATTGTAATCCAAGTGGTGTACAATGCGACCGTCTTTAATTTCTAAAATACCAGCTACTGCAGTCGTTGTATTTCCAATAAAGAGGTTTTTAGCTTTTAGATAATAATGCATTTTATAACTCCATCTTGAAGTCTAAGAAGGCTTCGTTATATTTTTGAATCCAATCATTCCCTAGATATTCATAATGCTCTAATGAATTGATAATTTCTTCTGAAGGATAGAATGTTTCATCAGAAATCACTTCTGGATCCATCAATTCTTTGGCTTTTTCATTTGGTGTTGAGTAACCTACGTATGCAGCATTTCTTGCTGCATTTTCTGGTCGAAGCATAAAGTTAATAAAGGCATACGCACCTTCGACATTGACAGCCGTATGCGCAATCGCAAAGTTATCTGTCCAAACCGCACTACCATCTTTTGGCAAGATATATTGTACATTTGGATTTTCTTCTGCTACTGCAGCAGCATCCCCTGAATACCCCATTCCGATTGGAGCTTCTTCGAGTTTCATCATTGTTTTAATTTCTTCGTTAAGGACTGCGCGAACATTTGGTTTCAATTCTTTTAACTTCACTTCTGCCGCATGTAATTCATTCTCATTCTTCGAATTTAATGAATATCCTAAAGATTGAAGAGCCATCCCTAACGCTTCACGGTTTCCATCTAGGACGAGCACTTTATTTTTGAAATCTTCTTTCCATAAATCACTCCATGTTTGGATGCTTTCTGGATCGATATATTTCGTATTGACCATAATTCCAACGGTTCCCCAGAAATACGGAATCGTATATTGATTTCCACTATCCACTGGACTATTTAATAAGAAAGGAGAAATATTCTCTAGTCCTTTAATTTTTGAATGGTCGAGTTTTTGAAGTAAATTTTGATTCACTAATTTTGTAATGCTCGATTCACTCGGAAAGACGATATCATAACGCGTCCCACCTTGTTTTAATTTGGCTTCCATCGCATCATTTGAATCAAATGTTTCATAGACCACTTGAATGCCTGTTTCAGCCTCGAATTCCTTAATTAATTCTGGATCGATATAGTTCCCCCAGTTAAATAGGAATAGTTGCTGTTGTTCTCCTGAAGTTTCTACTTCTTCTGTAGATTCTTTTGCTTGAAGCATGTTTTTTACTCCAAATAAAATGGCAACCATTGCAAGAATTGCAACAATTAAAGATACTAGTTTTTTCATTTATGACCCCTTCTCATTAAAAAAACTGCTTTTAATACAGTATGGCACCTAGATTAAAAGCAGTTCTCATTCTTATTTAGATTTTACGTAGTTCTTACCGTTAGCGGCTGGTCCTTCCGATTTTCCAATGAATCCTACCAATACAATGATAGTAATCAAATATGGAGCAATCGTCAAGCCAATTGATGGAATATCTTTAATTACTGGGATATAGTTTCCAATAACCCCTAAACTTTGAGCGAGTCCGAAGAGTAATGCTGATAGCATCACGCTCACTGAATTCCACTTACCAAAGATCATCGCGGCCATCGCAATAAACCCTTGACCAGCAATCGTTGTCGCTGAGAAGTTCAGTGTAATCGATTGAGCAACGATGGCTCCTCCGATACCTGCCAAGAACCCTGAGATTAATACTCCTGCAAAACGCATATGGTAAACGTTAATTCCTAATGTATCTGCTGCTTGCGGATGTTCCCCTACAGAACGTAATCGTAATCCAAATTTTGTCTTATTTAAAACCGTCGCACAAACAAATGCTAAACCAATTGCTAAATAAGCCGGAACAAATGTATCTGTAAAGAAGATTTTACCGATAATTGGAATCGAACTGAGTACTGGAATCGTTGTTTTACCAAAGTAGTTTGTAATGATTTCCGTTTGTCCGATTTCGTTATACATCAAGCGACATAGGAACACGGTTAAGGCAGGTGCTAGTAAGTTTAACACCGTTCCTGAGATGATGTGGTCTGCACGCAGATAAACTGTTGCGAACGCGTGAATCGCTGAATACAACATTCCAGCAACTGCCGCGACAATTAGAGCAACCCATGGCGTCCATGAACCAAATTGTGATGCGAACCCTAAGTTAAAGACGGCTGAGGCAAAGGCTCCAATCACCATTGTTCCTTCAAGACCGATATTTACAATCCCGCTTCGTTCTGAGAAGATACCCCCTAAAGCTGTTAAAATCAGCGGTGTTGAGTAGATGAGCATGTTCCCGACAACTACTTGTAAAAGTGTTACTAAATCCATTTCTCATTACCCCTTTCTCTTCCCAAATTGAGGGAATTTATCAACAATAACTTCCATTAAGTAGTTCGCACCCACAAAGAAGATGATAAATGCCACCACAATGGATACGACTTCTGTAGGAATCTTCGCTAGTAGTGGCATAGAAATCCCACCGATACGAAGGATGGCAAATACTAATGCAGAGAATAGAATACCGATTGGATTATTCAACCCTAGAAGCGATACCGCCATTCCGTCCCATCCAATACTTGGAAGACTTTCTGAAGCGAATGCGTTTTGGAAAGTTCCTAACCCTTCCATCACTCCACCAAGACCTGCTAAGGCACCAGAGATGACCATTGCAAGAATAATCGTCTTCTTCGCACTCATCCCTGCATATTCTGCAGCGTGTTTATTTAATCCGACTGTTTTTAATTCAAAACCAGTCGTCGTCTTATTCATAATGAGCCAAACCACGAAGACTGCCAGAATCGCAATAAAGACACCTCCATGCAAGGTTGACTTTCCTGTTAGTTGATATAAGAATTGCATTCTTAAGCTTGCTGCTTCTGGAACTGAAGCTGTAATTTCTGCTTTTTCAGTTAATACTTCACGAATCACGAAGTTTACAATATGAAGTGCTGTATAGTTCAACATAATCGTCACAATTACTTCACTCGCGTTAAAGTACGCTTTTAAGTACCCAGCAATCCCTGCCCAAATAGCACCAGCAAACATCCCCATAAAAATACATAATGGTAATAGAATAATCTTAGGTAAATCTGGTAGTAAGAGACCTGTTGCAACGGAAGCAAACCATCCGACTAACGCTTGACCTGCAACTCCGATATTGAAGAAACCTGCGTAACTTGCAAATGCAAATCCAAGCGCTACGAGAATTAAAGGTGTGGCTTGTCTTAAGGTTTCACCAATATAAAATGGTTTTCCAAGCGATCCTTTGAGTAATGCGGAATATCCTTTAACAACATCAAAGCCGAATACCCACATAATAAGAGCTCCGACTAATAATCCAAGCACAACTGAAAGGACTGGAATAAGAATCTTTTTGTATTTTGCACCCTTCATCTTATAACGCCTCCTGTTCCTTGGCTCTTACTTGTTCTCTTGTTGAACCCGCCATTAATAATCCTAATTCTGTTTCATTTGTCTCTTTTGTCTCGAGCACATCAACGATTCGACCTTCATACATTACTGCGATACGGTCCGCAACGTTTAAAATTTCATCTAATTCAAAGCTCATCAGTAAAACGGCTTTACCTTTATTTCGTTGATCGATTAAACGCTTATGAATATATTCAATCGCACCCACGTCAAGCCCACGAGTCGGTTGTGCTGCAATAAGTAAACTTGGGTCACGGTCGATTTCACGCGCGATAATCGCTTTTTGTTGGTTCCCACCAGAAAGAGCACCAGCGGCTACTGTTGGACTTGGTGTACGCACGTCAAACTCTTCAATTAAACGTTCTGCTAAGTCCACAAAAGCTTTCTTATTTAAAAATCCGTTTTTCGATAATGGCTCTTTATAGTAAGTTTGAAGTCCAATATTTTCATCGAGTCCCATTTGAAGAACAAGACCATGTTTATGACGGTCTTCTGGAATATGACCAAGGCCTCCTTCAGTACGTTGTCTTGTAGGTAACTTCGTGATATCTTTGCCATCTAGTTGAATCGAACCACTTTCGATAGCACGCAAACCAGATAACGCCTGAATCAGTTCTGATTGTCCGTTTCCGTCAACCCCAGCAATCCCGACAACTTCACCATGTCGGACTGTTAAATCTAAACCTTTCACCGCTTCGATACCACGGCTATCTTTCACAACAAGGTTTTTAATCACTAAAGCATCTGTTGTTGGTTTAGCAGGTTCTTTTTGCGTTTTAAAGGATACAGAACGTCCTACCATCATGTCGGCTAATTCTTGGTCTGAAACATTTCCAATTTCCACTGTTCCAATCACATTTCCGCGACGAATAACCGTACAGCGATCCGCAACAGCTTGGATTTCTTTAATCTTATGGGTAATTAAGAAGATGGATTTTCCTTCCTTCGTTAATTGCTTCATGATCACAATCAGTTCATCGATTTCTTGAGGAGTTAATACCGCTGTTGGTTCATCAAAGATTAAAATATCCGCACCACGATATAAAGTTTTCAAGATTTCAACACGTTGTTCCATCCCCACTGTAATATCTTCTACTTTCGCATCAGGGTCTACCGCAAGATGATATTTCTTAGAAAGCTCCATAATTTCTAGTTTTACCGCATTTTTATCGATAAAACCGAACTTTGTTTGCTCTTTACCCAGAATAATGTTCTCCACTACGCTGAATTTCTTAACTAGCATAAAGTGTTGGTGAACCATCCCAATTTTTAAGCGATTCGCTGTATTTGGCGAATCAATTTTTGTTGGAACACCATTTACTTTAATTTCTCCTTCCGTTGGTTCCAGTAACCCTGAAAGGATATTCATTAACGTCGATTTCCCTGCTCCGTTTTCTCCAAGAAGCGCATGGATTTCGCCTTTTTTCAATGTTAAATCAATCTGATTATTGGCTACAAAATTACCAAACTTTTTTGTGATGCCTTTCATCTCAATCACAAATGTTTCTTCTACCAATCGTCTCACCCCGCACAATGTTCTATGTATAAAAAAGTAGGAGCGAAGAAATTCGTATTCTCTTCAACTCCTACTCCTCTCAATTTAAGTTCGTTTGTTAAAATTAAGGTTTCGCAGGAACTTCTTGTTTTCCTTCGATGATTGCTTTTTTGAATACAGCAATTTTTTCCTTAACTGAGTCTGATAATTGACCATCTGCTAAACCAACACCGTTATCAGATAATCCGTAAAGAACTTGTTCACCACCGTGATAGTTTCCTTTAGAAGCATCTTCACTAAATTTGATAAGTGCTTGTTTTACACCTTTAAGTGTTGATGTCAATGTTACGTTACGAGAGTCGTTTACTTTACCTTCTGCTTGTTGGTCTTGGTCAACCCCGATTACCCAAATTTTACGATCTGGATTTGCTTCAACGATTGATTTAGCCGCTGCGAATACTCCAAGTCCTGCACCACCTGCTGCTGCATAAATGATGTCAACATCTGAAGCGTACATTGCTTCTGCGAGAGATTTTGCTTTAGCACCATCTGAGAATGATTCAGCATATTGAATTTCAACAGTTGCTTTAGGGTTTACTGCTTGAACCCCAGCTTTGAAACCAGCTTCAAATTTGTCTAATGCTGGACCGTGCATACCACCGATGAAAGCTACTTTATTTGTTTTAGTTGTTAAACCAGCTGCAACCCCTGCAAGGAATGCTGCTTCTTGGTCTTTATAGTTGATTGAAGCAACGTTTGGTTGTTCAACCACACTATCGATAATCGCAAAGTGTGCGTCTGGATTTTGTTTTGCTGCTTCTTCAACAGCTTTTTGTAATTTAAATCCGATTGCGAAAATAATATTGTACTCATTTAAAACTGCAGTGTTAAGGTTTGTAGTATAGTCAGATTCTGCTTTTGAAAGAATGTAATCAATACCATTTCCTTTAGTTTTACCACCGTTATTTTTACCCCATTCTTGAAGGCCTTCCCAAGCGCCTTGGTTGAATGATTTATCGTCAATACCACCAGTATCAGATACCATTACCGCTTTAAAGTTGTCTGAAGAGCCAGAGTTTTGAGAAGATGCTTGTGAGCTATCAGATTTTGATCCGCCACACGCTGCCAATACAGCAGTCGCACCAAGTGTCAATGCAAATAAAGCTAAATTCTTTTTAGTTTTCACGATAAAAAACCTCCAATAAATGATTTACTACAGTCATTCTAACATAAATAGAATGAAAATCAAGCTAAATCTTTTCATTGGAGGTATTTTTTATGAAAAACGTTCGGTTTTTACATTTCTACGCGTTCGTTTCACCGGGCTCGGAAGCGTCATTTTCATTGAAAACATGAACATTCACTTTTCTTCCTTTACTTCCATCTGCAGGTCCAACATAACCACGCGCTTCTAAATCATCAATCATACGCGCTGCACGGTTGAATCCGATACGGAATCGTCTTTGTAAATAAGATGTACTAATCGTTTCTTGTTCTTTTAATAGTTCGATGACTTCGTAGAATAATTCGTCTTCTGGTTCACTTCCACCAGCAGAGCTTGTATTTTCTGAAGGCATCATCGCTTCATCATACTCTACTTCTTGTTGATTCTTGACGAAATCAACGATACGTTCGACTTCTTCGTCCGTTAAGAATGCGCCTTGTACACGAATTGGTTTATTTTCACCCATCGGCATATACAGCATATCCCCACGTCCAAGAAGTTTCTCAGCACCATTGGCATCGATAATCGTACGAGAGTCTGTACCACTGGATACCGCAAAGGCAATACGAGAAGGTACGTTGGCTTTAATAATCCCTGTAATAACGTCAACGGATGGACGTTGTGTTGCAAGAATCATATGAATTCCGGCAGCACGGGCCATTTGCGCAAGACGAATAATCGCATCTTCCACTTCATTACTTGCAACCATCATTAAGTCCGCAAGTTCGTCTACAATCACAACGATATAAGGAAGTGTTGGGTTATTTTCGCCAGTTTCACGGTTATATTGTTCGACATGAGCGTTATATCCATCGATATTACGCATTCCCATTGAAGCGAACAATTCGTAACGTTTTTCCATCTCAGCTACTACTTTTTGTAAGGCTTGAGCTGCTTTACGAGGGTTCGTTACAACCGGAGTTAACAGATGCGGAATGCCATTATACACATTCAACTCTACCATCTTCGGATCAATCATCATTAATTTCACTTCATGTGGTTTTGTCTTCATTAAAATACTTGTAATAATGCCGTTAATACATACCGATTTACCAGAACCAGTTGAACCGGCAATTAACATATGTGGCATTTTCGTAATATCGCAAAGACGAACATTACCAGAGATATCTCTCCCTAATGGTACGTCTAAAGGTTTTGGTGATTGAAGAGCCGATTGAATCACATCGCTAAACGATACAAAACTTGTTTGGCTGTTTGGAACTTCAATCCCCACATAAGGTTTTCCTGGGATTGGAGCTTCGATACGAATATCTTTGGCTGCAAGTGCTAGAGCAATATCATCGCTCAAGTTCACAATCTTACTTACCTTCACACCAATCGCTGGTTGAATTTCGTATTTTGTAACAGCTGGCCCCATCATTGGATTTGGCATTACTTTAGCGTCTACTCCGAAGCTTGCAAACGTACGCTCTAAAATATGCATATTGCGTTCTACAATCGTACGTTCATTCGATTGGTCTGAATGTTGTACGGGATTTAATAAGGTTACTGGAGGCAATTGATAATCTTCGTCATCTTTTTCCCCACTCATTGAAAGTTCCCCGATGTCTTCACCATCATCTTCAAATTCAGGCCCTTCTGGTTTTTGAACTGAAGCAGGCGCTACTGGTTGCGGTGGGATTACTGGTGCCACTGGAGCAGGAGTTACTGGTTCCACAGGTGGAATCGGTTCAATAGGTTCTACCATTGGAAATGTTGCATATTCGTCCTCTGTTAATGTTTCATCTTCATATTCATCAAAGAACACATCTTTCATTCGGTCTAATAACGAATGCGGTTTTCTTGGTTCTTTTGGTTTTTCAGGTGTTTCTGTTTGTACTGGAGCAGGAGCCGGTGCTACAGGTGTTGCCACAACTTTTTCCTCAGCTTCTTGTTCTTCTTCCAAACGGCGTGCTTCGCGTTCGGCTTTACGCTCAGCTAACTTTTCAGAAGCATTCGCTGTTTGCGTACGTACAAAATCCATTACATCGCTTAAATGCACGTTGAAGATTAAGAGTCCGCTACATACTAATAATAGGAATACGATTAAATACGTTCCCCATTGTGAAACAAGGAAATACGTACAAGAATAAAGAAGTGTTCCTAATACTCCACCACCGAGTCGTTGAGAAACGGTATTAGACGTAAAGTCCACCATGAAACGATTCATCATCTCTTGGAAGACTGGAGAACCTGAACTTGTAAAGCTACTATACGTCATCACAGATACGAATAAGAGAAGTGCCACGCTTGATGAAATGGCTGCAGCAGTCCATCTCCACATAATTTTAGGCATGCGACCACGGAATAACATACCGAATCCTGCAAGAACTCCGCACACTCCACCGAAGGCATATAAATCCCCGATAAAGAAACGAATCAGATTCGCAAAGAATTTTCCTAAGAAGCCTAATTGAAAAATTGCTAATAAACTATAGACAATAATAAATACGGCAACAGCTTCAATGGATAAAAACGGATTTGTATTCTTTGAATTTTTTCGTTGTGTTTTTTTCTTCGTTTGTTTAGCCACGTTCTTCTCCTTTCTCTTCTACTAATTGATTATTTTCATCGACTAAAATCAGTCCATGGAAAATTTGAACATCACATTCACACGCCACACAATAATCTTGTTCTTTCTCATCCCAAAAGGCAATGGCGCTTGCTCCTTTTGATCGTTTTTCTGGATAGTTTGCAGCAAGTCTTGCTTCATGCTGTTGGAAACTATTTTTCGCTTCTTCTAAAGAAGAAAATTCTTCAGTCGAAACAATCATTTTTTCCCAGTCATCGAAAAACCACCACGGTTCATCTTGACCTGCTGTCTCAATTACTTTAAACATGTTTTCACCTCGTCTATTAGTATACCAAATTTTGCGAAATCATGGTAATCTTGTTTCATAGAGATGACAAAATAATTCTACTTTTTGGAGGTCTTTCTATGATTACAAGACAAATTCGTGTCTGGGGACGTGTTCAAGGTGTCGGATTCCGCTTTTTCACGCACCAACTCGCGATTCAATTAGATATTTGTGGCACTGTTCAAAATAAAATGGATGGCTCTGTTTTTGTAGTTGCACAAGGCGAGGAAAAAGCCGTCACTCGTTTTATCGAAAGAGTCAAAGCTTCCGTATCCCCTTATGGACGTGTTGACCGGTATGAAGAAAGTGACGTCGTGGATGCACCTAAATTTACAAAGTTTCAAATTATATAAAGAACGTTGCTATTTCAACGAAACACGTGTACAATAAATCATGTTATTAAATGAAAAGGAAAGTGATTATGAAACTAACTAAAAAAGCTCAACTTCTATTAGTTGCAACAGTTCTTCCCCTACTACTTGCAGGATGTACCGTTCAATATAATGAAAACCATGAACCAATTGGTTGGCTCTATAACTATTTAGTAGTCCCAACACAATGGTTATTAAACCAAATTGCTTCTGTATTTAACGGAAACTACGCGATTGCAATTGTAATCGTATCAATACTTGTTCGTGTCGTTTTGATGCCAACACAATTCCATCAAATGAAAACAATGCTTGTCCAACAAGAAAAAATGGCAGTATTAAAACCATATATTGCTGAGATTACTGCTCGTGCCGAACAAGCTACAACTCCTCAAGAGAAACTTGCAATCCAACAAGAACAAATGGAGTTATACAAATTAAACAATGTCTCACTAATGGGCGGTATCGGATCAGGATGTTTACCAATCTTGATTACACTACCAATCTGGAGCGGATTGTATAACGCGATTCTGTTATCAAACGAAATTTCAAGTAGTGATTTCATGGGAATCAACCTTGGAGCACAATTCTTACCAATCGCTCTTGCGACAATGGTAGCTTACTATGTTCAATCAGTAGTCAGCCAAATGGGAATGGACGAAGATACGAAAAAACAAAGTCGTTCAATGAACTACATTCTTCCAGTAATGATGTTCATGATGACTTTCCAATCACCTGCTGGGGTTGGTATTTACTTCTTCATCTCTGCCCTTATCCAAATTTTACAATCATGGATTCAAAACACTTATATTCGTCCAAAAATTAAAGCTCAAATCGACGAAGAATTAAACCATGAAAACATTGTGTTACCACAACGTACAACACCACGTAAGACAGCTCAAAAAGCAACACAACAAGAAACGTTCGCACAACGTCAAAACAAAACTGGTGGCCGTAACGCTGGTAAACAAAACCGTAGATAATAACGCAAAAATCCCTTCGAGAAAATTCTCAAAGGGATTTTTTTGACGCAATTTGTATCATGCATGATACGTATCACAGATGATACACTTTTTGTTTTCGAATGTTTTTGTATCAATTTTGATACGTATCATTTTTGATACATTTTGTTTTTTCAATATAGGGTGTAACAATTATGTTACGTAACAAAAATGTTACACTCGCAAAAAAAGGCAACCTTTCTCAAGGTTGCCTTATGTTCTATTTACTTTTTTGTGTTTGCGGATAGATCCACAAGAAGACAACAAGTGCGATCACTGCAAGTGTTGTTACAAAGATGACACTGATTTGCCCTGCTGTTACTAAGTTTGAATCAAACGAGCTAAAAATACGCGCGATAACAGCTGTTGAAATCGCACCAGTGAATTGTTGCAATGTATTCACGATACTATTTCCATCTGCTTGAATCTCTGAATTTAATTGCGCTAATGAATAGGTTACATTGCTTCCCATAACAAATCCAATCCCTGTCATAAAGATGACGTTTAGCGCTAAGAGCGGATAAATCGTTAACCCTGGGAAGAATACGCTGATGGATACTCCTCCAACAACCGCAAACACTAATCCTGTTAAAATCGGCTTCAATGGACCTGATTTATCATACCAACGACCGGACACAACAGATAATACAGCTACCATCGCAGCCCCTGGGAACATGAAGAGCCCAGCCACTGTCGCTGTTTCTCCCCACTCTAATTGGATGTAGTTTGGATAAATGAACGATAATCCTAACACAACAGCTTGGAATGCTAGCACGATATAAAGCGTCGCGTTGAAGCGGACAAGCTTGAATGGTTTAAACGATAAGAGCGCATTTTTTCGATTAAAGTAGTAAAATGCCGCAAACGCTACAACCACTACTCCAAGGTAGATGACTGATAAATGTTCAATCGCCATCAGTAAACTTGCAAGACCAATCCCTAACGTTACAAACGCCATAAAGTTGAACGGTTGTTTCTTCGGTGACTCTTCCGCTTGAATCGCCCAAAGTCCCATCACTAACGAGAAAATTAGGAATGGAATCAATGCGTAGAAAATCGCACGCCATCCAAACATACTTGAGACCACACCGCCAAATGTTGGCCCGATTGGTGGCGCAAGAGCGGTCGTCATCCCTCCGATTCCAATGACTGTTCCATGTTGATGTAAAGGCACTTTTGTCAATACGATATGGAACATTAATGGAAGTGCAATCCCTGTTCCAATCCCCTGCATAAAGCGTCCGAGTAATAAAATAAATAAGCTTGGTGAAATACAGTCAATTAAGACCCCACCGATAAATAAAAGGTTCGCTGCCAAGAAGAGTTGGCGAATCGTGTAATTTCGTGTTAAATAAGCCGTAATTGGCACGACAATCGCAATGGCTAGTAAGTATCCAGTTGTTACCCATTGAATCCCTGAAGAATCCGTATTGAATTCTGTCATCAGTGTTGGAAAAGTAACGTTCATTGCGGTTTCAATCAACACGCCACAAAAGCTCATAATCGCCGTTGCGACTACTGCTGGAATGACATGCCATGTTTTTGTTTTGTTTCCCATTGAGTTCTCCTTTCTTTGCGTTATGATCGCCATAAAAAAACCGCAACCTTACTGGATAGTAAGTTGTTGCGGTTTAAATTGTTTTATAACGCTGTTTCCTAACGTTTTTTCTTTAATTTTTTCAATTTATTTTGTTTTTGACGGCGTGCGTATTGTTGCATACCGATTTGAGCGAGTTTGTTTCCACGTCCGCCCATGCCCATTTGGTTCATCATGCCTTCTAGACCTTTCATATTCCCGTTGGACATTTGGTTCATCATCTTCTTAGATTCGTTGAACTGTTTAATTAAACGGTTCACTTCCGCTAAAGGACGAGCCGAACCTGCCGCAATACGTTTACGACGAGCTTGTGATAAGATATCTGGATTTTCACGCTCTTGTGGAGTCATTGATAAGACGATAGCTTTCATACGAGCTGTATCTTTTGGATCCACTTTTAAGTCGTTTAGACCAGCCATTTTATTTAACCCTGGAATCATCTTCAAGATATCCTCAAGTGGTCCCATCTTATTCACTTGGTCTAATTGGTCGATAAAGTCATTAAAGTCAAAGGTGTTGGCTTTAATTTTATCTGCCATTTCTTGCGCTTTTGCTTCATCGAAGTCTTGTTGCGCCTTCTCGATAAGGGTCATCATATCCCCCATACCAAGAATACGAGAAGCCATACGTTCTGGGTAGAAGATTTCGAAGTCTTCTAATTTTTCCCCACGACCTGTAAATTTAATTGGTTTTCCTGTAACAGAACGGATAGATAGAGCCGCACCACCACGAGTGTCCCCATCAAGTTTTGTAAGAATAACCCCTGTGATGTCCAAACGTTCATTAAATGTTTGAGCTACGTTTACGGCATCTTGCCCTGTCATTGAGTCGACAACGAGTAAGATTTCGCTTGGATTTGCGACTACCTTGATGTTTTGTAATTCTTCCATCAAGTTTTCGTCAATATGCAAACGACCGGCCGTATCGATAATCACTAAGTCGCGACCATCGATTTTCGCTTTTTCAATCGCTTGTTTAGCGATTTCCACAGGGCTTACTTGATTTCCAAGTGAGAACACTGGGAAGTTTAATTGTTTCCCTAATGTTTGTAATTGGTCAATCGCGGCTGGACGATACACGTCGGCAGCAACTAGTAATGGGCGTTTCTTTTCATGTTTCGCCATGAAAGAAGCGAGTTTACCAGCAGTTGTTGTTTTACCGGCCCCTTGTAGACCGACCATCATCACTACCGTTGGCGGTTTCGCTTCGAAACGGAATGGCGCTTGTTCGCCCCCCATTAATTCTGTTAATTCTTCGTTAACGATTTTAACGACTTGTTGTGCTGGTGATAATGCTTCAAGTACATTGGCACCTAATGCACGTTCGTTCACTTTACGTACGAAGTCTTTTACAACTTTGAAGTTAACGTCGGCTTCTAAAAGCGCAAGACGCACTTCACGCATCATTTGTTTTAAGTCAGCTTCCGTAATTTTTCCTTTTCGTGAAACGGAAGTCATCGCATTTTGCAGACGATCTGATAATCCTTCGAATGCCATAATTTCACTCCTTGAGTTTATTTATTCATCTCTTGTAATTTTGAAACGATTGAAGCAAGCTGTGTTGCCTCAGGATAGTTCTTTTGAATCTCTTTTTCTAATTCATCATAGTGCTCTTGGCGTTTATAGAAATCAGCGACCAGATGTAATTTCTCTTCGTAGTTTTCTAATAACTTTGCCGAGCGGCGGATATTATCATATACTGCTTGACGGCTGACGTCAAATTCTTCGGCGATTTCACCAAGCGAATAATCATCCCCATAATAGAGCTCCATATATTCGAGTTGTTTATCGGTTAAAAGGCTGCCATAGAACTCTACAAGCAAGTTCATTTGCGTTGTTTTTTCTAATTCCATTCGTTGCTCTCCCTTAAACTCATATCCTTTATTATAGCAAAATTAGGGGTATTACGCTAACAAAAAAACGGAGTGGAACTTCCACCAGAACTTGCATCATTCCGGCTTACTTTTCCACTCCAAAAATAGAACTACATTCGATTTATTACGTTGTCACCCTTTTTACACGGAACATTCTACCCATCTGAACCAATAGTTGAAGAATACTCCACCCCATCATCAAAAGAACTAGTTGACTACAAATCCCAAAAGCTCTTTGTAAGAAAAGTGGAAGGTTACTATCCACAAATGCATCCACAATCATAATAATACTGGCATTGATTTGATAAAATAGTAAAAGAAGGATTAAAGCTTCCCCTACTCCAATTAGCCAATCGTGTTGCTTGTTACTTCGTTGCACTATTCCAACCACCAACAGTCCAATCAAGGATTGAAACAGTATTAGTACTCCTTCTTCAAAAAATACACCACTTTGATTATAGAAATAGATTGAAAAAAGAAATTGAATCAATAAACAGATAAAAGACAAATACTGGTAGACCTTACTTAACGACTTCATCATTAACTCATTCCCCTTTCTATTTAACGATGTATAACAGCTTTACTTTTTATTCACTAAGTAAATTATACAAAACATAAAATCTATTTTTAAGTAAATGCACTCGAAATTTAAACTTATACCAACCCAATAAGTGCTTCAATTTCCGCCAAACTTTTCGCAAAATGAATTTGGCTTCTATCTTCTTGGCTCAGTAAGTTTGTTTCCACCATTTTGTCGAAAAAGGCTTCTAAATGGTCGTAGTAGCCTTCCATATTATAGAAGATACAAATACCATTGGTCTGGCCTACACGTACCCAAGAAACCACTTCAGCGATTTCTTCCAGAGTTCCTGGACCACCAGGCAACGCAATGTACACTTCACTGAGAGCAATCATCTGATTTTTACGCTCGGACATCGTATCGACAATATGGAGCTTCGTGATATCTTGTTTTGCAATTTCACAGTCTACAAAAAACTGCGGCATCACGCCAATGACTTCGCCACCTTCATTCATCACGGCAGTCGCAACGACTCCCATTAGTCCAGTATTTCCACCACCATAGACAAGT
Source organism: Streptococcus sp. (assembly GCA_015264955.1). Classification (GTDB taxonomy): domain Bacteria; phylum Bacillota; class Bacilli; order Lactobacillales; family Aerococcaceae; genus Granulicatella. The sequence continues at coordinate 35,819 of JABZYV010000009.1, forward strand.
GTGTGGTTGTGTTTTGCCATCCACTTCCCTAGTTCTTCTGTTTTCTTATCAAATGCAGGGCAATTACTTTGGCTTGCCGCACAATAAACTGCAATATTCATATCTTCTCCTTTAAAACAAAGAGGCGTAATTTCTTACGCCCCTCCACTCATTTTTATTTAAACGCTGCAATAATTTCGTCAGCAATATCTTTAGAACAGATTACACCTGTTGTCTTTTTGTTAGGAACTAAGAAGTCAACTTCTTTTCCATCCACTGTACTGTAGTGTAATCCTAACTCTTTAGCAATCACCATTCCTGGTGCGATATCCCAAGGAGCAAGTAATGTAGAAACATACGCTACAGATTTTCCTAAGATTACTTGGATGTGCTCGATTGAAGAAGCTCCGTAAGTACGTGTTACCATTGCTTTACGGATCATTTCTGCTTCTTTTTCAGTCGCTTCTAATAACATGAATCCATTCACGTTAATTGAGCTGTCGCCAATGCTGTGGATTTCAGGAGTTGAAAGACGACGGCCATTGCAGTATGCACCGTAATCTTTAATACCGTATACGAAGCGATCGCGCATTACATCGTAAATATAACCTAATAGACCTACGCCATCTTTATATAACGCAATCATAATACCAAAGTCTTCTTGACGTTTTACGAAGTTTAATGTGCCATCGATTGGGTCGATTAACCAAACGTAACCGTCCATTGAAGTTAATTCGTCACCGAAACCTTCTTCTCCCATGATTTTATGTGTTGGAAATTGTTCGCGAATTTTTGCGATAAAGAATTGTTCGATTTCTTTATCCACGTTTGTTACTAAGTCGTTACGGCTTGTTTTTGTATCTACTTTTAATGGTTCACCAAAGCTGTGACGAATTTTTTGTCCAGCCTCCATAATCCAGTCATTTACTAATAAGTGTGTTGCTAATAAATCCATTATTTTTTCAATCCTTCCATACGAATAATTTTTGTTGCGTTTTTACTTGCTTGGACTACACGATAAAGGCTATATCCAGATGCCTCCTCGAATTCGCGACCGAGTCTCTTCTCTTCACCGATACTACGGACTACCGTTTTAAATTCTTGGTAGGCTTTTTTAAATGCCTCGACTTGGATTCCTTTTTCGTAAGCCTCTTCGACCGCATTCCAAAGTTTGATGACTTTATTCATCTCTTCATGCGACCATTCCAAATCAATTGGATAACTATAATTGGCCATCTCGCCACCTCACAATCATACCCATTTAGTATACACTTTTTCTGCAAGAGTTTCCATTTATGAAGCAAAAAAATTGTCTATGAAGATGACAACTTCGAATTCTTGCGGATTTTTTCATTGTCGTTGTAATGGGGCACCAGCTCAAGCCTTCTGTCTTTCGCCTTTAAAGCCTCAAAGCAGGAGTAAGAAAAATATTTCTAACTCCTGCTAATTCGCATTTAATGCACTTCCCCATTACTACGACAATGAATCCGCCAGATTCTCCGTCATCATCTTCTTTGTGCCGTATATCGTTTCACATAACTCTTCCAGAATTTACTAAATAGGTTGATTCCTCGAATATTAGACAAAACTGCTCTAACTTCATAACTGCTTTTCATTTTAATATGTTTAGAGCTCTCTTCTAGACTAAGTAGCTGCACTCTCTAACTCGAGAAGCACGGTCCCTTTCCCTTGGGCACAAATCCCAAAAGAAAATCATTCATTTATGGATTACGTCGTATCCACGGATTCTATATTAGCAATAACGGGAATAGCATTAAAACGAGGGAGAAAGACAGAAATGCCATAGATACATTGTATCTATGGCATTTCGTTTTCTTTCCCCCACAAAGTTGAATAGGAATGAGATAGCTGTTTACAGCGAAACTCATTCCATTCAACCACTGTGCTAAGAGGGAGTAGGATTTTTAATCCATACGCCCTCTTTGAGGCTTTGAAGGTGAGAGACATCGGCTCGAACTGGTGCCTTGTCACAGCAACTACAAACAAATCCGCAAGGATTCGTCGTAATCCATAAAGTTTTTGATTATTTTCCTTCTTGGTATTCTTTTGCGATTTGCGCACCAAGTTTCGCGTTATTGTAAACAAGCTGGATGTTTGTCTTCAAGCTTTCTCCGCCTGTTAACTCAACAATTTTCGCTAATAAGAATGGTGTGCTGTCTTTACCGTGAACACCTTTTTCATCTGCTTCACGAACCGCTTGATCGATAATCGCATCGATTTTTTCGTGTGGAATTTCGTATTCTGCTGGAATTGGGTTTGTTACTAAGATACCACCTTTAAGGTTCAATAATTCAGAGTAACGAATCATTTCCGCTACTTCTTTTGCTGAGTCTACACGGCTGTTTAATTTATACTCGGAAGTACGAGTGTAGAATGCTGGTAGGTAGTCTGTTTGATAGCCAACTACTGGCACTCCTTTTGTTTCTAAATATTCAAGAGTACGTGGTAAATCAAGAATCGCTTTTGCACCAGCGCAGACAACTGTTACTGGAGTTTGTCCTAATTCATCTAAGTCTGCTGAGATATCCATTGTTTCTTCAACACCACGGTGAACCCCACCGATACCGCCAGTTACGAATACTTTAATTCCAGCTAAGTGCGCACCAATCATTGTTGTCGCTACAGTAGTTGCTCCTAAAACACCTTTAGCAAACACTTCTGCTAAGTCTCGGCGAGATACTTTTGCAACTGGTTTTTCTTTGGCAAGACGTTCTAAGTCAGCTTCTTCTAAACCAATTTTGTATTTTCCATCCATGATAGCGATAGTTGCTGGAACAGCACCATTGTCGCGGATAATTTGTTCTACCGTTTTAGCCATTTCAACGTTTTGTGGATATGGCATTCCGTGTGAAATGATTGTTGATTCCAACGCCACGACTGGTAGGTTGTTGTCTAATGCGTGTTGTACTTCCTTGCTGATTGATAATAATGGATTCATGATAAACCTCTTTCCTTTAATTGTTGATATTCTTTTTCAAATGACTTAGCGTTTAAGTCTTTTCGAACGGTTTCAATAGCTTGGACTGTATAGTACGAATTCGTTAATCCGTATCCAATTGACTCTTCCAAGCTTGCTTTTTTAAGAGCTCCATAGAGTACTCCAGAAGAAAATGAATCTCCTGCTCCTGTCACATCACAGACTTGCTCTGCTTTTATGGGGGTAAAAGTTTTTACGACTCCTGTAGCATCTGCAAAGACACCACATTTAGTCCCTTTAGTAATCACAATGTTTTCTACGCCATCTTTTTGCCATAAAGCAGCTAATTCAGCTAGCGTGTGTTCTCCGTACCTCGTTTGGGACTCATCCGCATTGACGACAATCCAGGTCACTCCTTGTAAATCGTCTGGGATTCGTTTCATCTTTGGTCCACTCACTGGGATAATGGCCAGTGGAATCTTTTCAAGACCAGTTAGCTGTATGAGCGCTTGTAATGTTTCTTGCGGAAGATTTAGATCTGCAATCACTAGAGATGCTTGTTTCACAGCTTCATCGTGCGAAATAAGCCAGTCAGGCGTCATTTCCTCACAAATGGACATATCGGCTAAAGCCAGACACATATCTCCTTGAAGATCCAAAATCGCTGTATAGTTCGACGTTGTTTTTCCTTTTAATCGGTCTACAAGTGAAAAATCGATAATGCCTTCAGTCTCCTTTTCAAGCCAAGTAAAACTTTCGTCATTGCCTGCTACCGATAACATCTTAACGGGCAGCCCCAGACGACCAAGATTTTCGGCAATGTTTCTGGAAACACCACCGGCACTCAGCGACGAGACCACTGGATTACTCGTCTCAAGCACGAGATTTTCGAGCAATTGGACTTTCTTATCCACGTTCATTCCGCCGATACAGAGTACGTAGGAATCTTTAAAATTCTTCTCTTCTGACATGAAACATCCCCCTTCGTATACAAAAAGGTTCGATGAATGGAGGTTGATGAAGCTTTCCCTTCATTCGGTCTTATACGCTTCATTATACGCGATAACCCCTACTCCAATCAAGCTATCCAGGAGAAAACCACAAATATTTCAAAGTTCATTCAGATAATTGTTCGGATTTAAAACATAAACTACTTCATCTTTTTTTATAGCAACAAAAAAGGACTCGAAATTCGAGTCCTCTGTCAACTTCAATAGAATTATACGTGAATTGGCATACCTAATGCTAATTCAGCAGTATCCATAACTACTTCTGATAATGATGGATGTGAGTGGATTGTTAATGCGATATCTTCCGCATTCATTCCAGCTTCAACTGCTAAACCTAATTCAGCAATAATATCTGAAGCGTTCACGCCGGCAACTTGTGCACCAACGATTACGTTATCTTCTTTAGTAGTGATTAAACGAACGAAACCTTCAGTAGCGTTCAATGATAATGCACGACCATTTCCTGATAATGGGAATTTAGAAGCTTTTACTTGTAAACCAGCATCTTTAGCTTGTTGTTGAGTGTAACCAACTGAAGCTAATTCTGGATCAGTGAAGGCAACAGATGGCATTGCACGGTAGTCAACAGCCACTGCTTTACCTGAGATTGCTTCTGCAGCGATTTTTCCTTCGTAGCTTGCTTTGTGAGCTAAAGCTGGTCCAGGAACGATATCACCGATTGCGAAGATTGATTTAACGTTTGTACGTCCTTGGTTATCAACTTTAACTAAACCACGGTCAGTCATTTCAACACCAGCAACGTCTAAACCAATTTCGTCTGTGTTAGGACGGCGACCTACAGCAACCATTACGTAGTCAGCTTCAACAGCTTCTTCTTTGCCGTCTACTGTGTACTTAACAGTTACGCTGTCACCATTGTCAACAGCTTCTTTAGCCATTGCGTTAGTTACGATAGTAACACCTTTTTTAGCCATGTTATCTTCAACAAGTTTAACCATGTCTTTATCAAACATTGAAAGGATGCTTGGAGCACCTTCAAGGATTGTCACTTCTGAACCTAAGTTAGCGTATGCTGAACCTAGTTCTGAACCGATAACCCCACCACCGATAACAACTAATTTTTTAGGAACTTCTTTAAGACCTAAACCACCAGTTGAATCGATAACGCGTCCGCCAAATTTGAAACCTTTGATTTCGATTGGACGGCTACCTGTAGCTACGATAGCATGGTTGAAAGAATAAGTTTGAGCGCTGTCTTCAGTAACAACACGTAAAGTGTGCTCATCCACTAAGAACGCTTCCCCTTTAATAATTTCAACTTTGTTTTTCTTTAATAAGTACTCAACACCAGCAGTTAATTTCTTAACAACTTGGTTATCTTTCCATTCTTGAGTTTTAGCAAAGTCTAAAACAACTTCTTTAGCAGTCACACCAAACACTTCTGAGTGTTGTGCTTCTTGGTAATGATGTCCAGCTGAAATTAACGCTTTAGATGGAATACATCCAACGTTTAAGCAGACACCTCCAAAATATTCTTTCTCGATAATCGCAACTTTTTGACCTTCTTGAGCTGCACGAATAGCTGCAACATATCCACCAGGGCCGGCACCGATTACGACTGTATCTAGTTCAATAGCGAAATCGCCTACTACCATTTTTTTCACCTCTTAAAAGTTTTCAAATAAGGAACCGACGTAAACCCATGTCTACGCCGTTCCTAACAATTTAATGAATTAAGCTTCCATTAATAATAATTCTGGATCATTCAATAGACGTTTCAATTCGTTCATAGCTTTTTGAGCAGTTGCTCCATCCACGATACGGTGGTCAAAGCTTAATGATAATTTCATGTTACGTCCGATTACGATTTCATCGTTTTCGTTGATAACTGGTTCGCGAACGATTGTACCAACACCTAAAATCGCAACTTCAGGGTAGTTGATAACTGGAGTGAACCAGCCGCCACCTACTGAACCGATGTTAGAAATTGTAATTGTTCCTTGTCCCATTTCTGCAGCTGTTAATTTACCTTCATGAGCTTTTGCAGCTAATGCGTTAATTTCATCTGCAATACCAAACATGCTCTTAGTGTTTGCATCTTTGATATTTGGAACGAATAAACCTAAATCTGTATCTGTAGCGATACCGATGTTGATGTAGTTTTTGTAAACAATTTCTTGAGATGCATCGTCGATAGAAGCATTCAATACTGGGAATTTCTTCATTGCTACTGCTAAAGCTTTAACAACGTAAGGTAAGAATGTTAATTTAGTACCTTGTGCAGCTGCAACATCTTTGAATTTCTTACGGTGATCCCAAAGTTTAGAAACTTCAACTTGGTCATGTAATGTAACGTGTGGTGCAGTGTGTTTGCTGTTAACCATTGCTTTAGAGATTGCTTTACGCATTGGAGTTAATTTAACGCGTTCTTCACGTTCAGCTGATCCAACGAATGGTTTAGCTGGAGCTGGAGCCGCTGCTGGTGCAGATGCTTGAGCTGGAGCTGCTGCTGGTGCAGATGCTGCAGGAGCTTCTACTGCTGCTGGTGCTGGAGCCGCTGCTACTGGTGCGCCACCGAAGTTATCGATGTCTTCACGAGTGATGCGTCCGCCTTTACCAGTTGGAACTACTGCTGTGATGTCAACGCCTTTTTCACGTGCATATTGACGAACTGAAGGCATTGCTAATACTAATTTACCAGGGTTGCTTGCTGCAGGAACTCCTGTTGGAGCTGCAGGTGCCGCTGGAGCTGCTGCTGGTGCTGGAGCTGCAGGTGCTGCTGGAGCCGCCGCTGCAGGTGCGTGAGAACCGCCTTCTGTTGCGATTTCAACGATTACATCACCAACGTGAGCTACTGTCCCTTCAGATACTAAAACTGCTGTAACAGTTCCAGCTACTGGAGAAGGAATAGATTCTACTGATTTGTCGTTTTGTACTTCGAATAAAATGTCATCTTCAGCAATTTTGTCGCCTACTTTGATGTCGATTTTAACGATTTCACCTTCTGCAATTCCTTCACCGATGTCAGGTAATTTGAATTGGAAAGTGCTTGATGCTGCTGGTGCAGGTGCTGCCGCTGGAGCCGCTGCTGGTGCAGAAGCTTCTGCTGGGCCAGAACCATCGTCGATAACTACGATGATGTCGCCTACGCGAGCTACTGTACCTTCTTGAACTTTAACTTCTAATACTTTACCACTTACTGGAGAAGGAATTTCTTCTACAGATTTGTCGTTTTGTACTTCGAATAAAATATCATCTTCTTGAATTGTATCTCCGACTTTAATGTCGATTTTTACGATTTCGCCTTCTGCGATACCTTCACCGATATCAGGCATTTTAAATTGGAAAGCCATGCTTGTACATCCCTTCTTATTTTTATAAAACTCTAAAGAGCACACTCATGCGAGAGGCTCTTTAGAAATGAAAATTGTTGAATTAGAAGTTCACTGTTTCGCGAACTTTAGCTTCAATATCGCTAGCATTTGGTAACCAGTCGTTTTCTGCTTGACCAAATGGGAAGATTGTATCTGGAGCTGCAACACGTCCGATTGGAGCTTCTAAGTTTAAGATTGCGCGCTCAGCAATTTCAGACATAACCATTGCGCCGATACCAGCTTGACGTTGTGCTTCTTGAACAACAACTACGCGACCAGTTTTTTCAACTGATGCTAAGATTGTGTCTAAGTCTAATGGAGAAACAGTACGTAAGTCGATAACTTCAACTGAAATTCCTTCTTTTTCTAAGTTCTCAGCAGCTTTAACTGCTTCACGAACCATTGCACCGTAAGTAATTACAGAAACGTCTTTACCTTCACGAGTTACTGCAGCTACTCCTAGAGGAACTGTGTATTCTCCTTCTGGAACTTCTTCACGGAATGAACGGTATAGTTTCATGTGTTCTAAGTAAACAACTGGGTCGTTGTCACGAATAGCTGAGATTAATAACCCTTTTGCATCGTATGGGTTTGATGGGATAACCACTTTCAAACCTGGTGATTGAGCTACTAAACCTTCTAAGTTATCTGAGTGTAATTCTGGAGTATGTACCCCTCCACCCATTGGTGAACGGAATACGATAGGCATTTGACGAGTTCCACCCATACGGTAACGTGTACGAGCTGCTTGAGCTACCACGCTATCCATTACTTCGAATACGAATCCGAAGAATTGGATTTCAGGAACTGGACGGTAACCTTCTAATGCTAAACCGATTGCTAAACCACCGATACCAGATTCTGCTAAAGGAGTATTGAACACGCGGTCTTCACCGAATTCATCTTGAAGCCCTTGAGTTGCACGGAAAACCCCACCGTTTTTACCAACGTCTTCCCCGAAAATTAGGACATTTTCATCACGTTTTAATTCAACAGCCAATGCATCAGTGATGGCTTGAATCATTGTCATTTGTGCCATAATTATTTATTCTCCTTTGCTTTAAAGTATTCGATTTGTTCTTTAATAACGTTTGTTGGTTCTTCAAACATTGTTTCTAAGAAGAATGAAACTTTTTGTTTAGGTTGTTTGTCAGCCTCTTTAATCGCTTCTTTGATTTCTTCTTTAGTTGCTTCAATTACTTCGTTTTCTTTTTCTTCTGACCATAAGCCTTTAGCTGTTAGGTAGTTACGGAAACGAATTAATGGATCTTTTTTAGCCCATTCATCTTGAATTCCTTCTGGTTGGTAACGAGTTGGGTCGTCACCTGATAATGTATGAGGACCATAACGGAAGCAGATTGTTTCGATTAACACAGGACCGTTTCCAGCAACTGCGTATTCACGAGCTTTTTTAGTTACAGCGTAAACTGCTAATGGGTCCATACCATCAACTTGGATACCAGGGATACCAGCAGCAACTGCTTTTTGAGCTAATGTTGGAGCAGCTGTTTGTAACTCACGAGGAGTTGAAATTGCCCAACCGTTGTTTTGAATGAAGAAGATTGCAGGTGATTTGTAAGCACCAGCGTAGTTAATACCTTCATAGAAGTCCCCTTGTGAAGATCCTCCATCACCAGTATAAGTCACAGCAACATTTTTCTTACCACGTTTTTGTAAACCTAATGCAACACCTGCTGCTTGAACATATTGTGCACCGATAATGATTTGTGGTGGTAAAGCTTTTAATGATTCTGGGTACATGTTACCTGCAACATGTCCACGAGACCATAAGAATGCTTGTGATAATGGTAAACCGTGTTTTACTAATTGTGGTACATCACGGTAACCTGGTAAAAGAACGTCGTCTTTCTCAATAGCTTTGATTGAAGCTAATTGTGAAGCTTCTTGTCCAGCTGTTGGAGCGTAGAAACCTAAACGTCCTTGACGGTTTAATGCAGTTGAACGTTCGTGTAAGATACGTGACCATACCATGTCAGTCATTAATTGAACTAATTCGTCATCAGACAAATCTGGTACTAAGTCAGGATTTACAACATTTCCTTCTGCGTCTAACACTTGAACCATTTCGAAGTTCGTGTTATTTGGTGTGAAAAGTGCATCGAGATTGAATTTTTTCTTCGTTGCCATACTTCTTTTTTCCCCTTTTCTATAAGAAATTGTGCTTAACAGACAAAACAGGTAGTTAAAACTGTACTATTCCCTCTGCTATCGTATAATAATTTAACAAACTTTTGTGAAATATGCAAGCAAAGAAGACTTTATAGAGCGTTTTTGTTAACTTTGTGAAAAAACTACCACTATCTTACGCTAAATAAAGTCTTCTTTTATTCTTATTTGTTCAATCAATTTTCTGTTTTCACATTTTTTCAGTAAATGATTTCTTAATTTTCACAATGAAACTGTATTAGTCTATCGATGGAAACTGTACTATTTTTTTAAAACAGTTTTAATTGTTTATAGAGTCTATTTGTATTTTCTAGATGCGAAACGGTGAGTCCTATCAGTCTTATCGGGCGTTCTTCCATCATTTCCTCAAACAACTGCAGTGCAATCGAATAGATTTCTTCTTGCTTATTCAAATAATCACGCATTGTAACACTCTTTGTCATTGTATTAAATTCCGAATCTCTCAACTTTAGCGTGACGGTTCTACAAGCCAGACTTCTCTTCTTCAACATTCGTTCTAATTCTTCTGCAAACTCCTCCAAGTATCCAGTTAAAATACCATGGTCGGTTGTATCTTTTATTAATGTCCGTTCGGTTCCAATTGATTTTCGTTCCCTGTGAAGCGTCAGTTGGTCGTTAGACTCCCCTCGCACTTGCAAGTACAATCGTGGGCCAAGGTTGCCAAACTTCTTCTCGAGTTCTTCCTTAGATAATGGAAAGAGATCTTCTCCTGTTAGAATGCCCGCTTGTTTCAATTTCTCTGCGCTCACTTTTCCTACTCCATAGAAATCTTCAATAGGAATTGTGCGAATAAACTCTTTAGCATTTTCTGGTGTAATGACGGTCACTCCGGAAGGCTTATGATAGCCTGATGCCATTTTCGCGAGAAACTTATTAAAGGACACGCCAACGGAACAAGTTAATCCGACCTTCTCATAGACATCCTTTTGAATCGCGTGTGCAATCATTGTTGCAGACGTCATCCCTTTTTTATTATCCGTAACATCTAAATAGGCTTCATCAATCGAGAGTGGTTCGATAAGGTCCGTATAATTACGAAACACTTCATGCACCTGAGCAGAAACTTCTTTATACAAATCATATCGTCCAGGCGTAAGGATAGCTTGCGGACAGAGTTTCATCGCTTTTGCAGTCGGCATCGCAGAACGCACACCAAAAGCCCTCGCCTCGTATGAACAAGTCGACACAACTCCGCGATGGTTTGGTTTCCCTCCGACAATCACAGGCTTCCCTCTCCACTCAGGGCGCTCCCTTTGTTCCACTGATGCGAAAAACGCATCCATATCGACATGTAAAATCTTTCGCATCATACCCCCACTTTCTACTACTTACTTGTTTCTATCTTATCGATTTTTCTAAAAAAATAAAAACGGAATGCACATTGGCACTCCGCTTCGTTATTATTCATTATGCGCTAAACTTCTTTTTTTTACAAAATAGCGAATGATTTTTGCAACCACGATTCCATTGGTGATGGCAAATATTCCAATCTGTACGATTCCTGCTCGTTGGATAACTTGTTGCATCCACTCATCTAAAGCAAGATCTGCAGCATGTTTTAAAACAGTGACACCAAATGATCGAACGACTAAAGTGAGCCAAGCGATACTAAGTAGCCCAGCATTCTCGATAATAAATTCAAAGAAATCATCTGGGAACTTCTTCTTCGCAACTTCCATCCCAAATACAATGACCAAAATCAGTACACTGAGAATGACAACGTGCCATCCTTGAGTTGTAATAAAAGCATTCCCTAAGTTCATTAAGGTTGCTGTCAGTACTAAATAGAGAATGGTTAAAACAGCGACAATATTATAGTAGATTAACATCAGTTTCTTCATCATTATCCCTCCATTTCAACTCTTCTATCTACTTCTATTGTACTCCTCCTAAAAGCGGACTTCAATCATTCATTTTCATATTTATTAAGGAAATAAAAAAGACTGACAGGCTCTCTGTCAGTCTTACTGATTTATATTAATTTTTGCTTTCTTCGTCAGAATCTTTTTTCTTAGCGAATACTAACACTCCAACTGCCGCAACCACTAGTAATCCACCAATCACCATATAGATTGTTTGGTTTCCAGTACCTGTGTTTGGAAGTTCTTCTGTTACAGTTGTTGAAGTTTCCTCAACTGTTGTAACTGTAGTTTCTTCTGTAGTTTCTTCTGTAGTTGTTGTCGTTGTAGTAGTTGTTTCTTCCTCTTTAGGAGTATCTTTCACGTGTAAGATGCTTCCTTCTTGTCCAAGTGTCACTGTGTATTCTGTTTCGTCTAATTCGTAACCTTCTGGAGCAGTCTTCTCTTTAATCTTGAATTCTTTACCAGCATATTTCTCATCGAATTGTGATGAAACAGCATGACCTTCTGCATCAGTTGTCACTTCAACTGTATTTCCATCTGGATCTGTAATCACATAGACAGCCCCTGCTACAGGGTTCAATGTTTTCTCATCGACTTTACTTACTTTAACTGTATAAGCACTAGTTGCTTCGATTGTTCCTGAGAAAAGTGAAGTGGCACTAGCTGTGAATGTTGTTTCAGTCGTGTTTGTACGACGAGTTACTGGTGTTCCGTCTGCTTTTGCAACAGAAACCATGTTTTGAACTTTACTTCCATCATTTGGAGTTGTTGTGTCATAAGTGACATAGTATTTTTTAGTTCCATCTTTAAATGTGATTGTAAAGTTAGTATAGTTTTCGTTCCAGTTTACTGTGTAGTCAGTCCCTTCTACTAATTGTACAAAATCGCCTTCTTTACCAGAAGTTGATTCAGTCATTGAAGGAGCGTTGTATACCACTAATGATTCTGGAATATATTGAATTGAAGCAGTAGATGGGTCACTTGGCAATGTATCAGTTAATACTAAGTTTTCTCCTAAGTTGTCTCCGCTCGTGTTCACACGTACTTTCCACTCTGAAACATATTGGCCAGAACCTTTTGACCCAGCAGCTTCTAATTTTGCTGATGTCCAAGCTTTATTAGCTGCTTGTCCACCAATTTTCGCGAAGTTTTCTTTGCCAATTGGATCTGTTTCATCTGAAAGTGTTTGAACATTATACGTTTGTGTAATCGTTGTTTGCATTGAAGGTGAATCAAATGTTACTGGTTGGTTCGAAACATTCTTCTTATATAAGAAGTTTAGTGCCAAAGTTCCTTTGACCTCTTTTACTGTATCCGCACCTTTTGCTGCTAAATATTGGTCAAAGTTCTTCAATGTTACTGTAATTGTTCCACCTTGGTTATCTCCATGACCTTCAAAATGCGCATCCGCAATTGGAACGTTCGTTGCTAAATCGACTAATTCCACATCATGATTATCGTAGAATGTAATCTCAGCCGGCACTTCTAATTTAAAGAAATCACCATTTTGAATATCTCCATTGTAATGCTCTAGGTCGAATAGCGCTCTTAATTTATAAGCTCTATTTGTAAGGATTTGATAGACTCCATTTGCATCTGGACTTAATTTTGTATCCGATTGATCAAGAAGTTCTAATCCTGAAATTACGTTTTGAAGCTCTTTGCCTTCAGCTGCTTTTGCTGAAGTGTTTCCTAAAAACACCAATGATAAAATCACCAATAAAGTTGCGAATAAACCAAACCATTTACTCTTTTTCTTCATAAAAACCCTTCTTTCTTTTAACCGTTTTCACTATCGTACCACAAACTTCATACTAAAGGCAAAAAAATAGAGCAAGTGGAAAGATTTCCACTTACTCTACGCGCCAATCAATTGGCGTGTGACCTGTTTTCTCTAAAAATTCATTAATTTGACTGAACGGCTTACTTCCAAAGAATCCGCGGTATGACGACAGCGGGCTTGGATGTGGCGCCTTTAAAATCAAATGATTGGGATTAGTAATCAGCTTTTCTTTTGATTGTGCTGGTTTCCCCCACAATACAAAGACGATTGGATGATCACTTTGATTAAGAGAAGTAATGACTGCATCGGTAAAAGTTTCCCAACCTTGACCACGATGACTATTCGCCTCATGTGCACGAACTGTCAATACTGTGTTCAAAAGCAACACGCCTTGCTTTGCCCAAGCGGTTAAATCCCCACTCTTTGCAACAGGAATGCCAAGGTCGCTTTCAAGTTCCTTATAAATATTGAGTAATGAAGGTGGCAAGGCGATTCCTTTTTGAACCGAGAAGCTAAGCCCATGTGCTTGGTTATCACCATGATATGGATCTTGACCAAGAATAACCACTTTCACGTTATCAAAGGGTGTCAGTTCCAAGGCCTTAAAGACATTCTCTGCAGCTGGAAACACTTTATGATGATTTCGCTCGCTCTGTTCAAATGAACGTACTGCATGGAAATACTCTTTTTCCTTCTCCCCTCCAATGACATCATGCCATGTTGTCATAGAGTTTCCTCTTTTCTCTCGTAGATTTCAAACGTATGCGGATAGACATTTTTCTCATCCACTTCTCCTTCGAGTGATTTTACTTTAATAAAATCGCCCCACGGAAAATCGGTTGGAAAATACGTATCCCCTTCAAATGTATGATGGATTCTTGTGCAATAAAGCAGTTCTACATGGTCTTTTAAAAGACGATAGACTTCGGCACCACCACACACATAAATGTCCTCGTGTTTGGCATCTTCGATAATATCATCGATTTCGGTCACGACTTCAGCGCCTGGCACTTCATAATCGTCACTTCTTGTAAGAAGAATGGTTTGACGCCCTGGAAGCAAGCGACTCCCCATCCCCTCGAACGTTTTACGTCCCATGAGAATGGTTTGTCCCATCGTTACTTCTTTAAAGAATTTCCAATCATTTGGTAATCGCCATGGAAGCGTATTGTCTTTTCCAACAAGTCCTTGTTCATCTTGAGCCCAAATATAAATTAACATCTGTTTCCTCCAGTATTACACGGCAATCGGTGCTTTAATCGTTGGATGTGGATTATAGCCTTCTACAATCACATCATCAACATCGATTTCAAACATTGATTTTTCAGGATGTTTTAATACGAGTGTTGGTAATTCTCTTTCTTCACGCGCTAATTGTGTTTCTACTTGTTCCATATGGTTTAAGTAAATATGCGCATCGCCTAAAGTATGAACGAATTCGCCAACTTCTAAACCAACTTCATTTGCGATTAAATGTGTTAATAAAGCGTAACTTGCAATATTGAACGGCACTCCTAGGAACACATCCGCACTACGTTGGTATAATTGGCAGCTTAATTTACCATCAGCCACGTAAAATTGGAACATTGTGTGGCATGGAGGAAGCGCCATGCTAGGCACATCTTCTGGATTCCATGCGGATACAATCATACGACGTGAATCTGGAGAATTCTTCAATAAGTTGAGTAAGTCTGCGATTTGGTCAATCGTTTCCCCTTTTGTTGTTTTCCAGTGACGCCATTGGGAACCATAAATATTTCCAAGTTCACCGAATTCTGCCGCAAACGCATCATCCGTTAAGATTTTCTCACAGAAGTCTTTCTTCACTTCTTGGTATACTTCGTTGAACGCTTCGTCTTCTAAGCAACGACGTCCAAAGTCTGTCATATCAGGACCAGTATATTTTGGAGAAGAAACATAACGCTCAAACGCCCATTCGTCCCAGATGTGGTTGTTGTGTTCTAATAAGTATTTGATATTCGTATCGCCGTGCAAGAACCATAACAATTCGCTCTTAATTAAACCGAACGCCACACGTTTTGTTGTCAACAGTGGAAATCCCTTTTGTAAGTCAAAACGCATTTGGTATCCGAACACACTCTTTGTACCCGTACCAGTACGATCAGTTTTTGTTGTTCCTTCTTCTAAAATCTTTCTTAGTAAGTCTTTATATTGTTTCGTCATATCTGTTCCTTTCTTTAATTCCCTGCTAGTTCTGCTAAATATTCCCAACGTTCGTAAGCCGCACTTGCCGCTTCTTCCGTCTTGTCTAATTCTTCTTGTAATTCTTGTAATTTGGCAAAATCTTGTGCATGAACACTCATTTCCTCTTGCAAGAATTCTAGTTTTTCTTCGAGTTCTTGAATGGTCGCTTCTATCGTCTCCCATTCTTTCTTCTCTTGATACGTCATCTTCTTAGCCGGAGCTGCTTTTGGTGCCTCCACTTTTGGCGCTTCTGCCTTAGGAGTTTCCACAGCCACTTTTGCTAGTGATTTCTCCTGTTCTAAATACTCACTCATCGCTCCGTAGAACAGTTCTGTTTGCCCTTCGCCTCGGATAACAAATAATTGATCGACCGTCTTATCTAAGAAGTAACGGTCATGCGATACGATAAGGACCGCTCCATTAAACGACTCTAGAAAATCTTCAAGTACGGTTAATGTATCGATATCCAAGTCGTTGGTTGGTTCGTCTAATAATAACACATTTGGTTTTGTCATTAATAAGCGAAGTAAGTAGAGTCGTCTTCTCTCTCCTCCAGACAATGTATGGATATAAGCCCCATGTAAATGTCTTGGGAATAAGAATGTCTCTAGTAATTCTGAGATGGAAGCTACTTCTCCGTTTTCACGTTTGATTTCTTC